>BNTP01000045.1 GCA_025996695.1 Bacteroidia bacterium
TATTTGGGCTGCATCAATTGCACTAAATCGTTGAGGATGATGTTGACGCAATCCTCGTGAAACGCGCCGTGGTTGCGAAAACTGAATAAATAGAGTTTCAAGCTCTTGCTTTCCACCATTTTGATGGCGGGGATGTAGTCAATGCGGATAGTTGCAAAATCCGGCTGCCCCGTGATGGGACACAGGCTCGTGAACTCCGGGCAGTTAAACTGCACCCAATAATCGCGATTGGGATGCTTGTTGACGAACGTTTCCAGCACTTCGGGAGCATAATCTTGCTTGTATTCCGTTTTATTTCCTAACAAGGTCAATTCTTTGGACATAAAGCTTTATTTTTTTGAGTGAACGAGTCGTGAATTTGATCATCTTACTGATGCGCTTAAACCATTGCGCCCACACGTCGGCACTAAACATGGTGGAGTCGTTGATGGCTTGATAAGTCAGAAAAATGCCTAACCCAAGCAGTAAAAACGTGCTTAGCCATAAACCTATCCAAATGTCCCACGTCCCTGTTCGCGCCATTTTCGTGGCGAAATCGTTGATAGTGTAATACGCCAAATAGAGGAAAACGGACAATACGGTCGGCATACCCAATCCACCCTTGCGGATGATGGCTCCTAAGGGCGCTCCAATGAAAAAGAAGAGCAGACAGGCCAGCGAGAGCGTGAATTTGGTGTGAAGTTGTATCTTAAAGGCTCGCAGTTGCGAATGAGTGTCGCTTTGCTGATTAGCGCTGAAAGCATAGTCCATCGGAACTTGATCCGTTTTGGACTTCGCCCGCTGAATAGATTGCATTTTAGCATCCGGCGATAGTTGATCAAAATAAGTTTGAAACCCGCCCGCAAACAGTGAATCGTTCGTCGATTTAGCACGCAAACTCACGTTTCTTGTTTCTTTAAATGTAGTGAGGTAAGTGGCCCGTTTCAGATAACCGACGCTCTGCCTGTTGATGCTGTCTTGGTGTGTTTGAACAGAGTCGATAAACATCACCAAATCGCTGATGTTTTTGCCATCGGCGCGACTGCCCAACACTGACTCGTCTTCCAGACTAAAACTCGTGTCAAAATCAATCAACACTTCCCGAAATCTAAACGTTTCTCGGCGATACGGAATAGGTTCATTCGCATAATGCATCCTTTTTGAGGCATTCAGATTTTCAAACGATTCTCCTTGATAGAGCGTCAAAACCAAGTATTTTTTATCTTCCGTCACTTTCAATTTGCCCGAATCCGCCACAATGACTTTCGCGTTTTCAAAGCCTTGCGAATAATCATAAATCATCATATCGCGCAGTATGCCCGTTTTCTTATCTTTGTGGTGCACAAATACATTATATCCGGTGATTTCGCGGTAAAAAATACCTTCGGGAATATCTAATTCGGGTGATTTTTGTCGCAACGAAACCATCATCGCGGCCATTTTCAGTCGGGCACGCGGTTGAATGTTATTTTGAAACACAAACGAGATGCCACACATTATCGCCACGAAAATAATCAGTGGTTTCATAATTTTTAGCAAAGAAATGCCGGCAGCTTTCATGGCGGTGAGTTCGGAATGTTCCCCCAGATTACCAAATGCCATCAAAGATGCCATCAGAATGGACAATGGCAATGCGGTAGGTAAAAAAAACATGGAAACATACGAGAAAAACTGCAGCAGAACACCGATGCCAACCCCTTTTCCAACCATATCGGCCACCGACGTCCAAAGGTATTGCATCAACAAAACAAACAGGCAAATGCTGAACGTCACAAGCAGCAAAGGCAAGAAAGATCCTAAAACAAATGTATAGAGCTTTTTGATGCGAAACATAGCATTTACCAAATGGAAAGTGCCCAGAACAAGACTCGAACTTGCACGTTATTACTAACACTAGTCCCTGAAACTAGCGCGTCTACCGATTTCGCCATCTGGGCATTTTTAATCCGGTGCAAAGGTAGTAATAAATTTTTAATTACAAAACAATTGGCAAAAAAACACGGAAAATCTTTTTTTTGAGGTGCTATATTTTGCAAGTCCTGCAAACTTGCCCTGAGCGCAGTCCCTGCGGGACTGCGCTCTTCCGGCGTAGCCTACAAGAAGACGTGTTGGCAGGGGTGTCTCCGCTGCGGGACTACGTCCCTGCGGTACCAATGACGGTTTTACGCAACTCATTGATTTTCAACGGGGTTGGGGGCTGCCACTTGCCATGCACAATGCAGAGATACGTCATTTTTTTTTATGTAAATTTTTTTATAGAAACTCGACAGGACGGCGGCGCTTTTTTAAGAGAGAGGGGAAAGGCAGCGGCGGCGGAGCCGCCGCTGCCTTTCCCCCGACCCCCACGTGAGGGTCGTCTTGTCGACCGAAGCAAAGCGGTCGCTAGACCGCTTTGCGGAGCGGAGACATCTCATGCTAACACGCCTTTCTATGGTGTCGCGTTGGCCAACACGCCTTTCCCGCACGAATATCACATCTCCGCATGCCGGAGGCATGCATCGCTCGGTAGCAAATCATCGCCACCCACCTACGGTTATGCACAGGTCGTCCCTGCGGGACGGCGCTCAGGGTGAGCTTGCAGGACTTGCAAAATATAGCACCTCAAAAAAAGATTTAGCCCATTTTCCTTTGTCTTGATAAAACCATATCGTCTGCATAGCGGACGAACGCGTGTCCCCGTGATTCAAGCTCTTTGTCTAACTCGTGCAACATAATATTCCCCAACAACGGACTCAACGGGCTTCCGCGCGGCGTCCCCGTTAACGTCGGCTCTAGCTTGCCCCCTAGTTCTACGCCGGCTCGCAGGTATTTATGGATGAGAGAGATGACTCGCCCGTCCTTGATTGTCCGCGACAGCACTTCTATCAGTTTACTCTGATTCACTGTGTCAAAGTACTTTTCCAAATCCATATCAACCGCGTATTTATAACCCGCGTCAACATGTTTTTGTACTTTCTTCAACGCCTGATGCGCACTGCGTTTCGGGCGAAAGCCGTAGCTGTTGTCCGAAAACTGTGGCTCATAAACCTGGGTCAAGACTTGGTTGATGGCCTGTTGTATCATCCTGTCAATTACCGTCGGGATCCCTAACTTCCGTTTGCCGCCATCTCTCTTGGGGATTTCTGCCCTCCCGCATAGCTCTCGTGTGCCGCTCTACCATTTTGTGGACAGGTATCTTCCGATTTTTTTCTGCTTTCTTTCATTCGGTAACTTGAATTTTTTTTACAATTATTAAAGTTCAGCCCTTCGTACTTCGTGAGTCGTCTTGCTTTACCCTTTTTCATCGGAGCAAGCTCGTTCCCGGTCTACTATGGCCTCTGCTGACTTCTCACAGCGATTGTTAGCCGTCTTTCTGATTTGAATCTTCATTACGTCTGTGAGACCTCCCGTGGTAAGTCATTTAACTTTCATCCCGTGTAACCGCAACATTTACACTCCGATTTCCGGATAGTATTTGAATTTCGTTTTGTTTGGCAAACTCGTCCAATCGGTTGTGCCTGATGTTGTTCGTGTGACTCGATTAGGGACTTTGCCGCCGGCTTCAATCAGATTCCACGTCGCTACGGACACCCTTGCCTTGAGCTAATGGTTGACTACTACCTACCCCCATAGTGGACTTGCACCACCTGATTAATTGTCATGCACGGCGCACCGAAAAAAACGAGGATTCTTAACAGGAATCCTCGTTTTTGGCTAAAAATGGGGGGCGGGGAAATTCGGGGTTGGGGGGATTTCAAAGCTGGAGGTTGGGGTGCAAAAAACACACGAATCACATCAAAAGTAATGCCAAATAAAAAATAATTCGTATCTTTGCACCGCAAAAAATTATTGGGAAATGAATTGGTTGGACTACGTAATCATAGTAATTGTCGTTGCAGGACTGATTAAAGGTTTTATGGACGGCTTTGTGACGCAACTTGCGCTCTTTGTGGGGCTGGCTGTGGCGATTTATTTTGCCGGAGAATTGGCCGTGCCACTGCGAGCGTTGGCCGTGCGGGAATTGTTCGGTACGCAAACCGTGCCTCTACCCCTCATGACGGGCATTTGCTACACCGTGGCGTTTGCGGTTATAGTGGTTATCATTCTGATTTTGGGGAAAGTCATTGATTTAGCTCTTAAAATGACTCCCGCTAAACCGTTGAATGTCATCTTTGGTGGCGTGTTTGGATTAGCAATGGCGGTGCTTTCGCTGAGTATCTTGTTCAATGTGTTTGCGTCTTTCGACTCGAAATCCACCATCATTTCAAAACAAGCGCAGGAAAAATCACGACTGTACGACAAAACAAAAAATATCGTGCCTAAAGTATATCCGAAAGTACGTCATTACTTTAACACTCAAATAAAAACCAAATAAATGGCACACGACCCGAACGACATATTAGACGACTTGACCAACAAGGAATACGAGTATGGTTTTTCGAGCAATATCAACACCGAATTTATCCCAAAAGGATTGAATGAAGATGTTGTACGGCTGATTTCATCAAAAAAAAACGAGCCTGCGTGGCTACTGGAATTTCGTTTGGAAGCCTACCGCCATTGGTTGACCCTCCCAATGCCGACTTGGGCGCACTTGCAAATTCCGGCAATTGACTATCAGGATATTATCTATTACGCGGCTCCTGTGCCGAAAAAGGCGAAAACAGCCGATGAGGTCGACCCTGAATTGCTGAAAACATTTGACAAATTGGGTATCCCGTTGCACGAACGCGCCGCTCTCTCCGGCATAGCAGTCGACGCCGTGATGGACAGCGTTTCTGTCAAAACTACTTTCAAAGCCCAATTAGAAGAAAAAGGCATCATCTTTTGCTCGTTTAGCGAAGCGGTTCAGGCGCATCCTGAATTGGTCAAAAAGCATTTAGGTTCAGTCGTTTCGTACAAAGATAATTTTTTTGCGGCACTCAATTCTGCGGTGTTTAGCGACGGTTCTTTCGTGTTTATTCCCAAAGGCGTACGCTGCCCGATGGAGTTGTCGACCTATTTCCGCATCAATGCGCGCAACACGGGACAGTTTGAACGCACCCTCATCGTGGCGGAAGAAGAATCCTACGTGAGCTATTTGGAAGGCTGCACCGCTCCCATGCGCGATGAAAATCAGTTGCACGCGGCAATCGTCGAAATCATCGTTTCCGATCGTGCCGAAGTCAAATATTCCACCGTCCAAAACTGGTATCCGGGCGACAAAGACGGCAAAGGCGGCATTTACAATTTTGTGACCAAACGCGGACTCGTCAAAACAGCCGCCAAACTCTCGTGGACACAGGTAGAAACAGGCTCTGCCATCACGTGGAAATACCCAAGCTGCATTTTGGCAGGTGACTATGCTGTCGGCGAATTTTATTCGGTGGCGGTCACCAACAATTACCAGCAAGCCGACACGGGCACAAAAATGATTCATCTCGGCAAAAATTCGCGCAGTTTCATCGTGTCCAAAGGCATCTCTGCCGGGCACAGTCAAAACAGCTACCGCGGATTAGTCTTCATCGCCCCCCAAGCGGAAAATACGCGCAATCACTCACAATGCGACAGCCTGTTATTAGGCGACCGCTGCGGTGCGCACACGTTTCCTTCCTTGGACGTGCGCAACGACAGTGCCGTAGTCGAACACGAAGCCACCACCTCGAAAATCAGCGAAGACCAAGTCTTTTATTGCAACCAACGCGGCATTCCCACCGAAGAAACCATCGGCTTAATCGTCAACGGCTACGCCAAAGAGGTGCTAAACAAGCTCCCGATGGAGTTTGCCGTCGAAGCCCAAAAATTATTGCAAATTAGTTTAACAGGCAGCGTAGGCTGAAAACAAAGCCTCTCTTTATTCCTTAGGAGACATACCTATAAAACGTTCTTTGCTATCTTTTTCTGAACAACTTTAATTGTTTCCAAATAGGCTTGTTCAACGGGCGTCAGCGTTTTTGCCTGATATTTTTTGTATTCCGACACAGCTTTATTCATTGCTTGGTCGTGGCTTACGTGACCTGCATCGGCGCGGGAATTGATAAGTTCAGCAGCCGTTTGTTGGTTTGTTGCGTAATGGAGTTTATTTTGCACCGTTTTGAAAAACCGGATTGATTCCTTGCTTTTCGGCTCATAGTCGCGACTGGTTGCATAGAGGTCAAGAACTTGTCGATAGAGGGCTTTTTCACTACTACGAATATCACGGATGCGGTCAAGCAATTCTTTCCAATAATTTCCTCCGCCTGTGCCCTTGAGCCTCTCATCATCCATCGTGAAGCCTTTAATAATGTATTCTTTCAGTCGTTCTGTAGCCCAAATACGGAATTTCGTGGCGATGTGAGATTTGATACGATAACCGAGCGAGATAATCAAATCAAGGCTATAATAAGTCGTATCATAACTTTTACCATCGGAAGCAGTTGTTCGGAAATTCCGAACAACTGAATTTTTATCTAATTCTCCCTCTTCAAAAATATGTTTAATATGTTCACTAACATTGGATTTGCTCGATTGATACAAATCGACTAATTGCATTTGCGTTAGCCACACAGTTTCATTATTCAAACGAACGGTAATTTGAGGCGTATCATCATCTAATTGATAAATGACAATGTCATTTTGACCCTGCTTTTCCGGTAGGTTTTCCATTTCTTTATTTTGTTTTTTAATTGTTTTTGCAAAGATACGATTTTTCATTCACTTTCCTCTGAAAAAAAACAGTTTTTAATTGGACGCACTTGTAATTCTCGAAAATTTCATGTAATTTTGCGAAAAAATAAAAATGGAAAAAATAAAAAGCTCAGTTGTAGAACGCTTTTTGAGCTATGTATCGTTTGACACGCAATCCGACGACGCCTCTCAGACAACTCCGAGCACGCATAAACAATGGAAATTGGCAAATGCTCTCAAAGCCGAAATGGAAGCCATAGGGTTGGAGGATATTTCGCTGGACGAACACGCCTATTTGATGGCGACTTTACCGGCAAATCAGTTACCGGTTACCGGTTACCAATTACCGATTATTGGCTTTATTGCGCATTTGGACACCAGTCCCGATATGTCCGGCACGAATGTCAAACCACGCATTGTAACGCATTACGACGGTCAAGACATCCTTTTGAACGAGCAAGAAAACATCGTTTTGTCACCTGATTTGTTTCCCGAATTGTTAAATCATTTAGGCGAAGACCTGATTGTGACGGACGGAACCACCCTTTTAGGTGCCGACGACAAAGCCGGTATTGCCGAAATCATGACCGCCATCGACTATCTGAAACAGCATCCTGAAATCCCGCACGGCAAAATACGCATCGCTTTCAATCCCGATGAAGAAATCGGACGCGGCGCCCATCTGTTTGACGTTCAAAAATTTGGCTGCGACTGGGCCTATACCATGGACGGCAGCGAACGGGGCGAATTGGAATACGAAAATTTCAACGCTGCAGCAGCCACGATTCGCATCAAAGGGCTGAACGTGCATCCGGGCTACGCCAAAGATAAGATGCTCAACGCTTCGTTAATCGCAAGGGATTTTATCGACTTGCTTCCCGAAGAAGAAACTCCCGACTGCACTTCCGGTTATGAAGGTTTTTACCATCTGACAAGCATGAGTGGGACGGTGGAAGAAGCGACGCTTTCGTATATCGTGCGCGATCACGATGCACAAAAATTTGACAAACGCTTGCAGTTGCTCCAGGAAACGACGGATAAATTGAATAAAATATATCCCGCAGGTACCGTCACGCTGCTCATCAAGCAACAATACCGCAACATGCGCGAAATTGTTGAGCCACAAAAACACATCATCGAACTGGCCGAAAAAGCAATGAAACAGGCCGGCATCACGCCCATCGTGCGCCCCATACGCGGCGGCACCGACGGCGCACAGCTCTCATTCAAAGGCCTCCCCTGCCCAAACATTTTTGCAGGCGGACTCAATTTTCACGGTCGCTACGAATTTATTCCGATTCAGTCGATGGAAGCAGCCGTTCAAGTGATAATAAACATAATAACTCAATAAAAAAGTCCAAAAAGTCCCGCAGGGACTACATGTACATAACCGTATGTGTAGCGAAGCGAAACTTACGGACGCAAAAAAAAGTATGAAAACAACTCCATTTCACAAACAGCACCAAAATTTGGGTGCGAAAATGCATGAATTTGCAGGCTATGACATGCCAATCGAGTATTCCACAGGCATCATGGAAGAACACCACACGGTGATGAACGGCGTGGGCGTTTTTGACGTGTCGCACATGGGCGAATTTTGGGTCAAGGGGCCGAAAGCTAAGGCCTTTGTTCAAAAAATGGTGTCTAACGACATCGCCAATCTGCCTGTCGGCAAGGCACAGTACAACTGTTTCCCGAACGACAAAGGCGGCATCGTCGATGATTTGCTGGTCTATCACTATGAAGACGAGAAGTACATGCTGGTCGTAAACGCCGCCAACATCGACAAAGATTGGGATTGGTGCGTGAAAAACAACACCGAAGGGGCGATTTTGGAAAATGCGTCCGACAAGATGTCACAGCTGGCCGTGCAAGGTCCGTTAGCTATCAAGGCCTTGCAAAAACTGACGGATGTTGATTTGTCGACGATTCCTTATTACAGCTTTGTGACCGGTCAATTGGCCGGTGTAAGCGGAGTGATTATTTCAAATACCGGCTACACAGGCTGTGGAGGCTTTGAATTGTATTTCTATCCGGAATATGCCGACAAAATTTGGAACGCGGTGTTTGAGGCTGGTGCCGAATTTGGCATTAAGCCAATTGGCTTAGGTGCGCGCGACACACTCCGTTTGGAGGCCGGTTTTCCGCTCTACGGACATGAATTGGACGACACAACATCGCCGTTACAAGCCGGGCTGGGTTGGATTACCAAATTTGTGGACGGCAACAATTTTATCTCTCGCCCCATTTTGGAAGCCGAAAAAGCGGCCGGCGTGGCACGCAAACTGGTCGGCTTTGAAATCGTGGACAAAGGCATCGCCCGCAATGGTTATGAAATCGCGAACAAAGACGGTGAAGTGATAGGAAATGTGACCTCCGGCAGCATAGCGCCATCCACCAAAAAAGGCATCGGATTTGGCTATGTCAAAACGGAATATGCGCCGATAGGCACGGCAATCTACATCCGCATCCGCAACAAAGACGTGGAAGCTATCGTAGTGAAGCCGCCTTTCCGCAAATAAAATCGGCAATCGGCAGGCGTTTTTTGCCTGCTTGTTGCACGCTTTTCAGGCGAATAAAGCCGTCTTCGGCGGCTACATCCATGAATTTTTTGCCGTCTGTGACTATCGTTGCGGGCGGCAAATTGCGTTGTCTAAAAACGTCCTCCGGCTCAAAAACTTTCTCTGTTTCAAAAATTTTCAGTGACCAGACTTCGCCTTTATCGGTCGCCAACTCCGCCCAGGCTGTCGGATAAGGCGATAGCCCGCGAATAAAGTCGTAGATTTCTTTTACTGGCCGGTTCCAGTCGATGCGACAAGTTTCTTTGAAGATTTTAGGCGCCGACCGCAAATCTTTCGAATCAATGCCTAATGTTTCTTGTGCAATCGGCTGCGCAGCGCCTTCTGCAATCGCATTCACGGTCTTGACGACTAATTCTGCGCCAAGAGTCATCAACTTGTCATGCACAATTTCGGCATTATCAGTGTCGGCAATCGGGATTTTGACTCGATCAATCACTTTGCCGGTATCAATTTCGTGCGTCAGAAAAAAAGTCGTGATGCCCGTTTCTGTTTCGCCATTGATGATTGCCCAATTGATAGGTGCGGCGCCACGGTATTGCGGCAAGAGCGAAGCGTGCAAATTAAATGTGCCTAATTGGGGCATATTCCACACCACTTCGGGCAGCATCCGAAAGGCGACCACAATTTGCAGATCAGCCTCCCAAGCACGTAATGCGTCCAAAAAAGCGGCATCTTTCAGCTTATCAGGCTGCAAAAGCGGCAAATTATTTGCCAAAGCAAACTGTTTCACCGGCGAATACTGAACCTGCATTCCTCGTCCCGCAGGTTTGTCGGGCATAGTCACTACGCCAACGACATTGCTGCCGCGTTCGACAAGGGCACGCAAACTCGCAACGGCGAATTCCGGCGTGCCCATGAATACTATTTTGGGGTATTGCCGCATATTATCTCGTCAGTGAGGGGCTTGAACTGCAATCCCCTTACCACAACGCGGGGTCGATTATATATCGCTGCTCTTCATAAAAATCAGGACCGGATTCAACAACATAGTAGAAAACGACTCGTGAGTCGTTAATCCAAGATCGGCCACTTAATAATTCTTTCAACTCCGAGCGTTTAAACTTCGCTGCATTTTCATCAAACAAATCTAATGCTTTGTTGTCATTATCGCGGGTTGTTTGCGACGTAAACGAGCGGGTGCCGGTCACCACACCTTTGGTGGTGGCATAATCTAAAATTAACTGCGCACCCTGACCGTTTCCTTCTACATAATCAATGTGGTACTGATAAATGTCGGTCGTTTCCAAATCGCAACTGCTGAACATTGACAAGGCGCACATCACCGCCCCGAAAATAAATAACTTTTTCATTTTCATTTTCATTTATTGTTAGTAATAATATTCCGGTGCAAAGATAATCATTTTTTTTTATTTGCACTATCCTTCTAAAATCTTTTTTCGATTGATATGAATGTCCTCCGGACAAGGTAATTGCGCATTGAACTTGAAATCCACCAAGTTACTTGTCATGCACGGCGCACCAAAAAAAGCACCGACTCTCGACAAGTCAGTGCTTCCTTTCAATAGTTATGGTTTGTTTTTTTCTCATCCTGATAGGGGTTTCCCGAGTAAACCCCAGTCGGTTGAAGACACAAA
Organism: Bacteroidia bacterium; assembly: GCA_025996695.1. GTDB lineage: Bacteria > Bacteroidota > Bacteroidia > Bacteroidales > Azobacteroidaceae > Azobacteroides. Next base: position 10,781 of record BNTP01000045.1, read on the forward strand.
GCCATACAAACAAGACGAGAGTCTTGGTTTTACGTAGCATATGCATGATATAATCGGCTAACTATTTTCGCGTCACAGTTCGCCAACGCAGAGAGCACTTGCGTTGGTCGTGCTGCCGATCGAAGGCCCTGCCATTCCCCAATTATTAGCGATACTTCGGATCCCATGCGAGGTGATCCCGTTCGTAACGTCAGAAGAGTCAATCCACATTTGTATCCACTCTACATAGCCCCCAGATACGTTATGCCATATAGCGCTGGTCCACCACTTTGTACCGTGTGTGGCGGAGTTATTTTGGAGGATTCTTCCGAGTCGCCACGCTTCGGCCGCTGATGCTAGGTGCATGTGTTTTGCACCGCACGTCGTTAATGCGTAATAGAGACCTTCCGTAGGGCCCCCGGTATAGTAGCAAATTCCGGTTGTTGCCCACGCGATAGCCCCCGCCCCGAACCGGGCTTCGCACAACGCAGTTGTGGCGGCGACGTCATGAGGCATCCCAGAGAGAATTTTGTGTGAAGTCGGGCTGACGACACCTGCGTACGTTTCATCGGCCATCGCCGCTGACGCGGAGAGCTGGATAACCCCTCCGCTTGTATACACTTTAGTATCGGAGTAGACCTTCCCTTTAGTCGCATCCGCAGATGCGAGTATTTGTATCGTCCCATAAGTCGCCAAACTCCCAGCCGACCCGGTCGTATTCTGATTCAGCGTCGGCACATCACTGGCAACAATTGCACGATATGCCGGAGTTCCGTTCGCGGCATTCGGCGCTGCAAGAAACGTTTTCGCAGTTTGACTACCATTTAACATATTGTATTGACCCATTGCCATCAAACCATTTTTGGTGGAAGAAGCCAATGCATTGGGCATAGTCACAGTATATTCACCCGCAGCCGTCACGCGACCCTTCGAGTCAACCGTGAAGCTCGGCACAGAGAAAGTACCTCCCCAGACGGGTGATTGGGCCGCCGTTGGACCATAACTGCCCGGAGACACGGCTGTATTCGCCAGCGTCGTGGCAATCGTCCCCGAACCAATTTGCGTGGCCGGCGCCGTCACATCACCCGTAAGAGCAAGCGTCTGCGTTTTGACCACCTTAACTGCGAGTGAGTCACGCACCGCCGTCACAGACGGAGCCATTATCGTGCTCGCCGTGGTGAGATTGTTCTGCACCTGTGTCGGATGCACGTGGTCGCCCGCAGCATAACCCGCATCTGGCGTGCCTACGGCGGCTGTGCCGGCGATTAACGGTAGGGCCGTAGCAAGGACATTTTTCGTGGCGCCCTCTGCGATATCGGCTAATTTCGTGCTGTCGGCTCCCGTTGCCAACATCGTGGCTTTTGCTGCGGTACCCGTCGTGTTCTGATTCAGCACAGGAATATCTGCCTTAACCAGCGCACGAAAGATTGGTGTGCCGTTCGACGCAGTTGGAGCTGCAAACACAAATCCCTGTGTTTGCGAAGGCAATGTCGGCACCGA
>BNTP01000046.1 GCA_025996695.1 Bacteroidia bacterium
CGTGTGAAATTGAGTCAATATACTGTAATTCAACCATTTTATCTGCCAGCATTCGCAAAGACCATTTGGCAAAACCTTTCGGTGGCTCACTACAGGCTATCGAAATTATTTTTGCCTCCATATCTCCGTCTATCTTTTTTTCATAGATACGACTGCCTTTATCGCGTTCCAAAGCGGCAGACATTCCATTTTCTACCAACTTTTTCTTGATGCGATCGATTGTGCGCATATTGATTTTTAACACTTCACAAATGCGTTCATTGGCCATTTTTCCCAAACTAAACGCTCCTTCATCTACATTGAGCAAAACATAGGCTGCTCGGTAGGTTTGTGTACTGTGAGACCCCTTGCTCACGATTTTTGAAGTTCCAAAACCTCTTCTTTTGTCAATTTTATCCGATACTTTACCATAACTCGTTTTTGGCGGCAAAGGTACAAAAAATATACGGCTTGTCAAAATTAACTGAACAGTAGCAATATATTCCGCATGCAGGACCGGGACAACAAAGTCAGAGAGTTACGATTGGGATTTTGCAACGGCAAATTGTGTGTTGTCCTGCGCTCTGCCTTGGGGGAATTTAGCGAGACGACCATGATCTAAAATTAGATACTCGGTAGATGGCCGCACGACCAGGTTATGCCTTGTTAGTATGACCGCGTGCCTAAAGCTGACAGAGGTTTCCCGACGAATCCCCTATCAGGATAAGAGATACAAACCATAACTTTTGAAGAAGAGTACTGACTTGTCGGGAGTCGGTGCTTTTTGATAGAAGAGCAAAATAGCAAAATCAGTCGAAAAAAGACTGTCCAGATATTTGTTGCGAACATCGCGTCCAATGCTATTGAAAATCCAAATACGGCGCGATTCGCACCCAATCGTCGGCCGAAAATTCATCCAACAATTGCAAATTTTCAATTCCTTGCAATTTGCCGCGTTTTTTGCGCGTTTCAAGGATGGCTTTCGCCTGATAAAAATTGAGGTACGGGTGATTCCGTAATTGGTCAATCGAAGTTTTGTTGACAGACAAACGCGTGATTGATGCGTCATCCACGTGAATGTACGGGACAATTTGCTCATAAAGTTCAACATACATGCCATACACCTCTTGCAGCTGCTCCACGCGATGATAACCGCCCAACAGCTTACGATAGGCGACGATTCGCTTGGCAAAGGACGTCCCCACACCTGGAATTTTCTTCAATTCCGTTGTGTCGGCGGCGTTGAGTTCGAGCATTTCGCCTTTTGAAAATTTTTCAACTTTCGGTCTATCACTCTGAGGCGTTGGTCGCACGATAGTGTCGCGATCGCGCGCATAAAACGTTCGCGTTTGCGGCGTCGTCGCGGACGATTTAGGCGTATGCGACACGGCGCCATTATCGGGGTAGTGTCGTTTTGGTGCGCTTTGTGGCAAAGGCACGAATTTGGCTGTCGCGCCGCCTTGTGCATCAGGCACTCCAACGACGTGACCCTCTTCCAACACATCCGATTTCGGTTCGGAAAAGAACCATTTACCAACAAAAATGCCCGCGATGAGCACGGCTAAAATCACGATTCCTTGGCGTTCTCGTTTCGAAAAATAAAAAAAATCTTTGAACATTGGTCAAATTATTAAATGATTGCGGATGACCATTAAATTAGTAAATTACTATTGTCTGTACTCATTATTTTATTTTGCCATCAACCATAGAAATCGTGCGATCGGTTAATTGCGCCAACGCTTCGTCGTGGGTGACTATGACGAATGTTTGGTTGAATTGGTCGCGCAGGTCAAAAAATAATTGGTGGAGTTCGGCCTTGTTTTTGGTGTCCAAACTGCCGGACGGTTCGTCGGCGAAAATCACTTCGGGTTGATTTACTAAGGCTCGTGCCACCGCTACGCGCTGTTTTTCGCCGCCACTTAGTTCGGAAGGCTTGTGCGAGATGCGGTCGGACAAACCTAAAAAATTCAAAATTTCTTTTGCTTTTTTTTCGGCTTCGGATGACCGTGCATGCCCAATCAAAGCCGGAATCATCACGTTTTCAAGCGCTGTAAATTCGGGCAGCAGTTGGTGAAACTGAAAAACAAAGCCGATATTCTTGTTGCGAAAGGCAGCCAACTCTTTCTCTTTCAATTGGTTGACATTCACGTCGTCGTAAGAAACTGTGCCGGAATCCGGCTTATCCAACGTGCCGAGAATTTGCAGCAAGGTGGTTTTTCCGGCACCGCTCGGACCGACAATAGACACCACCTCGCCCTTCTCAATCGTCAGGTCGATCCCTTTCAGCACGTTCAACGTACCGAAACTTTTGGTTATGTTTTTACAACTAATCACAATTTATTTTTCAATTCCGGCGGCAAAGCGTCTTTGTGTATCGTGATGCTTGTCGTCTTGTATTGTACAAAAGGAACCGAAACATACCATGTGCCTTGATAGCCGGTCGTTTCTGCCCATGAATTTTTTACCTTATAATAGCGCGTGCCATTTTGGTCTTGGGCAACGCCATAAATCAACATGCCATGGTCGTCGGTCGTTTCGTAACGGTCAAACGCTTCTTGACGCATTTCCTGCGTGATGACTTTTTCCGGCACCGGACCCGTCAACTTCTTTGCCAGACTGTCGCGTTCTGCCTGTGAAATACCCAACCAACGTGCCTGATCGGAGCCAACACCTTGCGCGGCTTTGGCATCCGGAACGACTGCAATGCCTTTGCGCGTGAATCCTTTTTCGCTGACATCCGCCGCCCAAGCCACCGTGTGCCCGTTTTCAATCGCCCGGTCAATGACCCGAATCAGCTCGTCCATTGGCACGTTATAGGAATTTGCCCATCGCCAATTATCAGGAATTTCCAACGGGAAAGATGTATAAAACGGATGGTGCGTGAAAGAGGTAATGCTCACATAATCAGCCGGTTGAATACCCAACGATTGAGCATAACTTTGCGGGGTATAGTCTTGTCCGTTGTAGCTAAACTTCTCCGGCAATTTGCCCAAATAGGCATCTAAAATGCCGTCAAAACCCTGTTGCCACACCGTAGAAAGGCGTTTGTTTGGATTTTTCACAATCGTTTGCACGTAACCCGCCAGCAAGGCATCCAACTCGCCGTGTTTATGCGATTCTTCGCCATAGTTTAGACCGTGCATCGCTTCGTTCGGCACAATACCATAGTCTTTAATGTTGTCGAGCACATCTTGAAACGCCCCCCCCGCAGCAAAATTCAGGGTGCCGTTCATGCGAATGTATTTCTTTGCTTTGTCGTCGTAGTTGTGCCACACAATGAACATTTCCGACAAATCTTGCTCGCCTTTTCCTTGACGCAACAATTCGGCTTCAATCAATCCCAAGCCCGAAAAGCTCCAGCAAGTGCCTGAACTCGCCTGATTTTTTACTGACGTAATCGGAACTTCTTTCAGCGTTTTGAACGCGAAGGTGTCTACCTCAGTCCCCTTTTTTTTCTGTGCCACCGCCGGTAAACACAAGCAGAGGGCTGCCATTGCAATAAATAATCGTTTCATATCTTTTTCTTTTAATTTATACTGTAATCATGTTAAAACCCTCGCCATAGACCCCACGCACGGATGTTTGGGAAATAAAAGCTTTCGGGTCAATGTCGTTGACAATGCGCATGACGGTGAGTGCTTCATTTTTCTTAACCATGACGACAATCACTTTAACCTCTCTTTGGGTGTACCAGCCAACGCCGTCCAGCACCGTGCAACCGCGGTGCAGTTTATTGATGTCGGTCGCTATTTGGTCGTATTTGTCGGAAAAAATCATGAACTGCTCCGACTGTCTGGCTCCGTTGATGACCATATCAACGGCGTAGGAAGATGCCGCCATGGCCACAAGCCCGTACACGATTTTATCTACGCTATGAAAAAGCAGGTAAGATGACGAAATAATCAACACATCGGTAAAAAGCATCGCTTTGCCAATGGAAATGTGATGATATTTGTTGATAATCAGCGCCACAATGTCTGTGCCGCCGGTACTCCCCTTGAAATTGATCACAATTCCAATGCCGCCGCCACAAATAATACCACCGAGTATGCACGACATAAAAGCTTCGCTATGCACCAATGGTTTGGTGATGAGGGCTTGCAACAACGCCAGCAGGAAAGTCATTACAACGACGCATACAATGGTTTTGAAACTGAATTTGAAACCAAATATTTTAATGGAAAATATTAAAAGAATGGCGTTGATACCAAAATAAGTCATTGGCATGATAGCCGGTATCCCCGTTGCGAATTTCAAAAGCGCGCCAATGGCAGTCACGCCTCCGGTAACAATTTCGGCAGGCAGGAAAAACCCCGTCCAACCAAACGCATAGAGGAACAACCCAATCAGAATGAAAAAATCATCCTGAATCTCTCGTTTAAGAATTTTTTTGTCGAGTTTCACATTGTCCAACTTGACCTTTTTAAGGTTTAATTTAAGTGGTCGCTTCTCTGTACTTGTTTTCATTTTCGTCTTCTAATATATTTAGGTAACTTTTGTAGCGTGATTCGCTGATAAGATGCTCTGTCAGAGCTTGTTTGACTGCACAGTCGGGCTCTTGCCTGTGCGTGCAATTATTGTATTTGCAGTGGTGTGACAGTTTGAAAATTTCCGGAAAATAGTGCGCAATCTCCGCATCCACCATATCGAAAACGCCAAATCCTTTAATCCCCGGCGTGTCAATGATATAACCGCCATCAGGCAGGGACAGCATTTCCGAAAAAGTTGTCGTGTGCATCCCCTTGTTGTGATAGTCCGAAATGGCTTGTGTTTTTTGCTCCACACCCGGAATCAGGCGATTGATAAGCGTCGATTTTCCCACGCCCGAGTGTCCTGAAAATAGTGTTATCTTGTTGTGTAACAACGTATTAAGGAATGTCAAATCCTTGTCTTCCGTTGCCGAAATTTGATGGCACGGATAGCCAATCGACTTGTAAAGGTGAATCAGCCCGTGCATATATTCCTGCTCATCGGTATTGATACAATCTATCTTGTTGAAAACCAACGCCGCAGGAATGCGATAAGCCTCAGCAGTTGCCAAAAAACGGTCGATGAACGTGGTGGACGTGACAGGGTGATTGACCGTCACAATCAAAAACACCTGATCGAGATTGGCAGCCAAGATGTGCGATTGCTTCGAAAGATTGGACGAACGGCGGACAATATAGTTTTTCCGATCGCCAATTTCGTAGATGCTCGCTGCACTTTCTGGATTGAGTTCAATCCCTACAAAATCGCCGATCGCAATAGGATTAGTGCTCTGTATGTCTTTCAGCCGAAAATTTCCTTTGAGCTTTGCCTCAATCAATTCGCCGCTGTCCGTCTTCACCAAATAGCTACTACCCGTATTTTTTACAACAAACCCTCTCATCCAATTAAAAATTAAGAATTAAAAATTGAGAATTAATTACTTGCCCCTCGCAATAGCGGTCTTAATTTTTAATTCTTAATTTTTAATTATAATTACACCGTCATTATTTCTTTTTCTTTGGCGGCAATCAGTTCGTCGACTTTCTTCAAATATTTGTCGTGCAACTTTTGAACTGCGCCTTCGGTTTCCTTGCCGTCGTCTTCGGGCGTGCCGTCTTTGACCGCTTTTTTGATGCCATCGTTAGCATCGCGACGCACGTTGCGAATACTGATTTTAGAATTTTCTGCATCGCCACGTGTTTGTTTTACCAATGCTTTACGACGTTCTTCCGTCAACGGAGGAATGCCCAAGCGGATAATTTCGCCATTGTTTTCGGGAGTGATGCCCACATCGGAATCCATCAAAGCCTTTTCGATGGTGTGCAACATGGATTTGTCCCAAGGAAGAATCGTAAGAGTCTTCGCATCGGGAGTGGAAATCGTTGCCACGCTTGCCAAAGGCATCGCAGTGCCGTAAGATTCCACTTTCACGCCGTCCAAAATATGGGCATTCGCTTTTCCTGCCCGAATGCGCGACAAAGCATCTTCCAAATACGTGACTGAATGAAGCATTTTCTCTTCAGCCTGTTCAATTACTGTTTTAATTACTGCCATATTTTATTTTTTTAGGGGATTGCAGAGCAAGCCCGCAATGACGCTGCAAAGATAAGCTTTTTTTGATGTTTTACCAACTATTTTGACATCATTTTTTCGCGCCCACCGCGGATTGAAAGTCAGATATCAATTATTTTTCTGACTTCTGACGAGCTGTCTTTATAGGTGATTGAAACCAAATAACAGCCGACTACCGGCAAGCGAAACTCAAAGATACTTTCCTGTTTATCCATCAATTGTCCGGTTGTTGTATAAATGTTTACTTTGTCAATATCGTTGCCTTCCACTTTTAACAAATGGTCGGACAATGATAATTGCGCCTTTTTCCCCGTTTTCTTATTCGGAATACCGGTACCTGACCCTTTCGTTATCGTATAGCGTTTTCCTGTTTCCGTCGGAAATTGAATCAAATCATCGCTTAGTATGGTAGGCGTAATTACTTGATTTCCTTCATCTTTTACAACCGCGTCTTTTATGTCTTTCAAAAACACCTTGCACGGTTTGCCTGCAAATGACCGGATGACAACGTCTGCTTTGTCTCCATTATTAGCCCATTCGATGTCGATTTCAAAATTACCCGTTGCACGCAGACCTCGAACATGACCGGCTGTCCAAGCCGAAGGCAGAGCGGGAAGTATCTGCAAGGTGCCTGTATAACTTTGCAGCAGCATTTCGGCTATACCGGCACAGGCTCCAAAATTGCCGTCGATTTGGAAAGGCGCATGGGAATCGAACAAATTTTGATAAATTCCTCCATCATTTTGATTGGTAGTCAATGTTTTAGACAAGCGCAAAGCCGTATTCAGTATTTTGCGGGCATGATTGCCGTCCAAGGCACGCGCCCAGAGGTTGATTTTCCAACCCATAGACCAACCTGTACTCAGGTCGCCCCGATCGGTCAGTGATTTTTTGGCGGCAGCAAAAATGGTTTCGTCCAGCAGGGGCGAAATTTGGTTGCCCGGATACAAGCCAATCAGATGCGATATATGACGGTGTGTAGCCTCTCCTGCACTATTGGGCGAATATTTCCATTCGCGAAGCTGTCCGGTCGAAGTTTCGACTGCCAAGCCTTTGTCCAATTTAGCGAATTTATCCTGCAATTCAGCAAGGAAAGCGGCATTTGCAGGGTCTTCGCCTAATACCTCCATCGCTTGCAACGTGTTGTTAAACAAATCCCAAACCAATTGTTGCGAGTGCGCCGTTGCGTTCTGAGAACTTGGTCCGTGTTCGGGCGAGTATTCGTTTGGACATTCATACGTGCCGTCGGAAGCCAAAACCAATCGTTCCATCCAAAATTCGCTGCAGGATTTCATTACCGGAAAAGCCGTATTTCGCAGGAAATTTTCATCCAGCGTATAGCGGTAATGTTGCCACAGGTGCATGCAATACCATGCGTTGGCAATGACATAGTTGTGCATGAAACTGCCGTGATAACCGAAAATATTGTTTTCCGTAAACAATGTCCATCCTTTGGTTTGACCGGAATTTATCGCGTTTTGTTTCCATTGATTATGGACAACAGCCTCATTATAAATATAGTTCAGGAAAGTTGTATGCAGTTCGGACAGATTGGTGTTTTCCGCAGGCCAGTAATTCATCTGCACGTTGATGTTGCTGTGAATATCCGAATTCCAGGGTGGATTATTAACGGCATTCCAAATTCCCTGCAAGTTGGAAGGTGTGTCGATGCCGCGTGCGCTGCTTATCATCAAATAACGTCCATAGTGGAAATAGAGTGCCTCAAGGAAAAGATTGGCGTATTGGTTGGCGGTACTGTTATAGTCGTTAATCAATTCGTCTGTCGGCAGCGTATTGGCAGTTCCGGCTAAATCGAACGACACGCGACCTGCCAAATTTTGATAATCGGCAATGTGGCGGTCTTTCAATGTGGCGTACGGGAGCGCAACGGCATCCGCAACGATCTTGTCAACCAGCGGTTTCAACTGATTTTCTGGATAAATGTAGGTTGGAGCAGACGGGGAAAAGTTGGTGTTTCCGCGAAGCACAACAGTCAATGAATTAGCGCCTTCCACTTTTATCCCGTTTGCAGAAGCCGTAATCGTTCCGCCATCGGTGGTCAACGCCATTTTGGCATAATAAGAAACCAAATTCAATTTTCCTTCAAATGAGGCTTCGGTTCCCGTGTAGGTAACCGTTTTTTTGTGCGAGCTGACCAAATTCAGATTGGCATTGATTTTGCCCGAAGCGGAAGCGGAATAGTGAATCACGAGCACACTGTCGGGATAATCGGAAAAATATTCGCGGGTATAAGTTACGCCTTCGGATTTGAACGTGACTTTTGCCACCGCTTTTTCAAGGTCTAATTCGCGGCGATAGTCGGCAACCGACGTCAGGGTTTTGTCCTCGATGAATAAACTCCCAAAATTTTGATAAGCGCCGTAGGATGAGGTATTTCCCGACCACAGCGTTTTGTCGTTGAACTGCACTTCTTCTTTCCGGATTCCGCCGAAAATCATGCCGCCGAACTGTCCGTTGCCGATGGGAAGCGCGTGAGTCATCCATTGGGTTGCAGGCTCCCGATACCATAAACTGAATTTGGATTCGGGCGGAGAAGCCGCACCGGTGATTTCTGCTTCTACTTCCACATTGTCCTGTTTAAGAAATACGAGCGGAGCGGCGGCATTTCCCGCTGTAGTTTCTGCCAAGGTTTTTTCGATACCGGCGCCACCGTATTGGAATAAATTTTTGTTTTCCGAACCCGTGCGCTGCAATTCATAAGCCGGATAATAGGTGGCATTCGTCGTGGCAATTATTTTAAACGGAACCGAAGCGGTTGAAGATGCTTGAAAACGGTCGGAGGAAAAATTGATTTTCCGTCCGCTTTTTCCGACAAGGGTATAATTGTCCGTTGTGCCGGTAATTTTCCAAAGTTGTTTGTCGGTAGCCGTCGGTTTTTGTGTCAATAAATTCGCGTTGTCGCCCATGTCCTGAATCATGTTTCCGCCATTCTTGAAGTTGATATAATACCATGTTTCATTAGAATTGTCGTCCGAACTGATAACGGGCATCATGATTTGGAGTTCGTTCACCGCCACAAAGAGCAAAGGATTGTTGTTGTCGCCTGCCGTCCATTCACCCAATTCTTTTCCGGCACCGGCACCTCCCCATTGATTCATGCTCGAGCTCGCTGTTCTGCGCTGTATTTCCCAAGCGGGGGCGTAAGTAGCATTGGTGGTCGAAAACAGTTTCAACTCAACGGAAGACGATGACGAGGTTTGAAAACGGTCGGAGGAAAAACTGATTTTCCGTCCGCTTTTTCCTTCGATGATGTAACGGTCTTCACTTCCGGTAATTTTCCACAACTGATCGTCGGCATTTGTCAACCGTTTGGTTTGTGTCATCAATTGGGTATTGTTTCCCATATCCTGAAGAACGCCATTTCCGTTCCTGAACTGGATATAATACCAAACATCCCCATTCGTGTCAGCCAACGGATTTCCTGCAGCTGGACTGATGACCGGACGGGACAATTCTTGCGCCTGCAAGAAAGATACACTGCTCAGTAGCAGCCAGCATAAAAATAGAGTCGTTTTTTTCATGATATTAGAGATAAAAATATTTTAATTTGAATAATGTCATTTCGCCCCATCAATACTCGACTTCTGCTCCACAATCTCATTTTCCGGCTTATATTTCACATTTTCAATTTTCAACACCACCGGATTCAGCCATTGATTGTTGGTGTACAGGCGGTGTCCGTTCACGGCACTGACCACCAATCCGAGCGGTGTAGGATAAACACGAATCGCCGCGTCGGCACCCTTGCGATATTCGATTAATTCGCTGGCGTATCCGAGTATGCTTGCTTGGGTTTGTTCGTTTCCTTCCAATGTTTTCAATATAAATTCTTTGCGCTTGCCAAATTGCCAATTATTTCCTCCGGGTACAAAAGCGTAAACGGTTGTTTCATTGGTTTTTGAGCGGGTAAACCAAATATCGCCCTCCTTGATGATATTCCACGGACGAATAGCGTGGATGGCTTCTGTGTTGACAAGATTCCAGAGGGCGATTTCGCGCAAGAGCGCTTCCTGTTCGATTTGAATTTCGCCGTCCGGCTTCGGCCCAACGTTCATCAGCAGATTTCCGCCTTTCGCACGGGTTTCAATCAACATATTGATAATTTGTGTACCCGATTTGTGCGGGTCATTCGTGGGCTTATACTGCCAATCCGTTCCCATCGTAAAACACGCTTCCCAGGGACCGGGTATGGGGCGGTCGGGCAAACGCTGCTCCGGCGTTTCAAGATGTCCGCGAGTAACGACAATCGCCGGCTGCAATTGCCACGCATATTCTTTGAGTTCTTCGGCAGGCCCATCGAAGAAGAAAATATCTATTTTCCCGTATTGGGTAAGCAATTCCTTCATCTGCGCCTTGTCGTAATCCATCAATCCTTTGTTATTTGCCGGATAGTGAAGGTCGTGCTGAAGCCTTCCGACAGGAATATCGTGTTGGTAACAATAATAAAAATCTTCGGGCGAGAAATAGATGCCGATAGCAATGTCCTGTTTGCGAAACGCTTCGATTATTTCCTTCAGAATATCCCTTTTAAACGGCGTGTTCATCACATTGAAGCCCGTAGTTTTGGTATTCCACATACAAAAACCCGAATGATGTTTGGCTGTGAACACCACATATTTCATACCTGCCAATTTAGCCAATACCGCCCAGTCGTCCGGTTCAAACTTGCGAGGATTAAATGTTTTCGGTAATTCGTTGACAAACCGCTCCATATAATCCTTGGAGGCGCCCGCCATCGAATGGCTGATGACAGCGCCCACCTGCGAATCAAGACTCCAATGGACGAACATTCCGAATCCCAAATCCATGAACCACTGCTCTCTGTCAGGCAAATTAGCCGTCTGCTGCGCCTGCCCCATTCCTGTAACGAATACAAAAGCGCATATTCCCAAAACTATTCTTCGCAAAAATTTACTTCTTTTCATATAGAAAGACACCAAAGTGAACGGCAAAGATACAAAGAAAATTTCACATTGTTCTAATTTTATGTTAAAAAACTTGCGCACGAATGAAAATTGTTGTACCTTTGCAGAGGAATAAAATATTATAAAAAAATTTATGACATAAAAAAACATAAAATGTGCCAATGTGCACATTGTAAGACATATTAAATAGCGTTTGCTAAATTCTGGTGCTTGAAACTTCGACACTTTCAAACATAAACCAAGAATAAGTAGTGAATGTCCGCGTTACGCGGACTTACTTATTTGGTTTATGGGTAGTCGAAGACCTCAAGCACGGATAAAGAAGTCCGTGCTTTTTTATGTCCAAAAATGAAGTCTTAATATTAGGGGACTTCTAAAAATTACTTTTTTCTCGCGCGGAGTTATTGTCCGACTCTTTTAAGAGGAGACTATCCCAGATGAAACGAAGTCCATTAATCCCACCTGAAATAATCACTGCAAATTTATTCAAAATTTTCTATCCAATCATACTTTTTAGCACTATTTTTTGCAAAATCTATCTATCTATCTATCTATCATATAATTACTTCCCTATCGGTAAGAGTTGCAACCGAACAATTTGTTCGTAGCGACAAATATTGTATGTCAGATTAATTAACCCAATAATTGAGGTGGCTCGTTTGAGACCAATGGAGCGAATGTAAAAATCGTGCATGTTTTGCTCAATAAATCCAAAAATGTGTTCCACGCGTACACGCGTCTTCGATTTGATATTATTGTTCGTTTTTTGTTCATCCGTTAATGGATTATTTCTGTATCCTTTTTCATGTATCTGATTTTCAATTCCTTTACTATCTAATATCTCGGCTATAGGTTTGCCTGAATAGGCACTGTCGGCATACACTGCTTG
>BNTP01000047.1 GCA_025996695.1 Bacteroidia bacterium
GTTCTCTGTGCCGAGCTTCACGGTGGATGCAAAAGGTCGCTTGACGGCTGCGGACGCACATGATGTAATGATACCGTCCGATACTGTCACGCTGGAGAAAGCCGGTTTGATGTCCACGCGCGCTTACTATCGGTATAGTAATGTCTTTGAACAAAGTATAGGCCCTAGCCACTTTCTTGCGTCGCCCGCTACTGTGAGTGGCGGAAAAACACAGATGCGTACAATTGTTGCCAGTGATATACCGACGCTGAATCAGAATACGACCGGGTCCGCCGGTAGTTTGGCTTCGGCGGGGACGATCACCGTGAGCGGGACGGCGACTGCGACCACGGGGGGGATCACCACAACCTCCGCGCCAACTTACACTAGCGGGGGGAATGTAGTCGTTGTGGCGAACGTACCCGCTGTCTCATCGACGCAGGCCGGGGTTGTGCCTGCCGCCTGGTACGACGTATTGAACGCGATCAGCACCAACGTCATTCCCTCCGGCAATGCATTATGCCAACAACGGTTCGGTACAACGGCCAAAATTTTCGCCGGACGATCATGCATCATGCATCAGGCTGGCCTGACGAGCAACGTAGTTGGAACCATGGGGTGCACCTTTGCTGGTATGCGTATGATCTCGCGCACTGAAGCGACCTTCGCGGCGGCAGTTGGCGTTTTAGGCAGCTCCCCGATCCACACCCTTGATACTGAATATCACCTCATCTGGTCTGAAAACGGGCGACATGGCGTTTATAATAGGAACCCAGATGAGTCGCTGATAACGTGGTTTGATAACAGCATCAAAGATATGTATTGGTTAAAAACCAATCGTATGGCGTTTACCGACAAATCATACCATGACACGGGCGCCCCGGACATATGGACAAATCCGGCAAACGCTTACACCGTGTGCATCGGCTCTATCTGAGGCGCATTCCACAGATGCCTGCTGGTTCGCGAACCCGTGAACAGGGACTTCGCGTCCAAAACCGATAGGGGTCTTCCGGCGAGAGCCTATCGAGAGGAGAAAAGGGTCGGGGCATGATAATTGAAGAAAAGCACTGATTCGCTATGAAGTGTGTCACACTTTCATTGGGAGTCGGTGCTTGTTTATGCGCGCCGCGCCTGACAATTAAGATACCGCGTGCACCTGACGTGGGGGCTAAATCTTTTTTTGAGGTGCTATATTTTAACGGAGCCTTGTCCCGCAGGGACAGCATGTGCATAACCGTAGGGGGCAATTGTAGGAAGGCTTGTTAGCATGGGGTGTCTCCGCTCCGCAAAGCGGTCTAGCGACCGCTTTGCTTCGGTCGACAAGACGACCCTCACGTGGGGGTCGGGGGAAAGGGAGCGGCGGCGGAACCGCCGCTCCCTTTCCCCTCTATCGTAGAAGAGCGCCACCGTCATGTCGAGTTCTTATAAAAAATTTACATAAAAAAAATGACGTTTCTTTGCATTGTGTATGGCAAGTGGCAGTCCCCAACCCCGTTGATAATCAATGTGTTGCGTAAATCCGTCATTGGTACCGCAGGGACGTAGTCCCGCAGCGGAGACACCCCATGCTACCAAGCCTTCCTTCAATTGCCCCCTACGGTTATGCACATGCTGTCCCTGCGGGACATGGCTCCGTTTGCAAAATATAGCATCTCAAAAAAAGATTTAGCCCACAGACCGACGCTCAACATCACTGCTGCAGATACGAAAAATACCCTTCTCATCTGCGATTTTTCTTTCTTTTGCGTTTTCATTCTCATTCTCATTTTTTTTCTATTGATATGGACGCCCTGACGGGCAAAATATTTTGTTCCCCTGCCAAATTTTCAACTCTAATATCTAAACTCTATACTGGCTTGGGGCGGAAAAGGGAAACTATCTATTGAGATAGAAGCCAAAATGTCGCTGAACAGCTATACTGTCCGCACTAAACATCAATCCAACGATCATGCCCTTATTGGCATCCTCACGTTTGGAATCAAAAATAAAATTGCCCAGACTGTAAAAAATGGGCTTCTTTTGATAGCTTTCTTCGGGCTGCAACACATGTGGATGATGCCCTACGATGGCATCTGCACCGGCATCAATGAGTTGGCGGGCTTGCTGCCGTTGCTGTGGTTGAGGTTGTGCGGCATACTCTGTTCCCCAATGCAGCACCACTACGGCGTAGCATTTTTCCTTTGATTTCAATTGCCGAATTTGTTCGCATAATTCGTCCACAGAGGCTTGACATATACCAAACTCGTTCGCTAAATACTCCCAATTTTCCAACGGCAGCAACACGGTATTGAAAACGGCTACTTTGATATTTCCTTTGGTGATAAATACCGGCTTACAGGCTTGTGAGGCATCTTTTCCTGCGCCTATGGGCGTGATTTGTGCCGCTGATAAGTTGCGGTAGGTGTCTTCCAAGCCTCCTCTGCCTTGGTCGTAGGTGTGATTATTTGCCAGCGCGGCGTGCGTGATGCCTGCTTTGCGTAGAGCGGGCAACCACTCCGGGTCGCCTCTGAAAACGAACTTTTTGTTTACAGGGGCTTGGCGAGTAGTAACAGGGCATTCCAGATTGACCACCACCGCATCGTAGTGTGCCCACAGCGGCGCAACATCGGCAAACAACGCATCAACGCCTCTTCGGTCGATTTGTTGGCGCACACCGCGGTCTAACAGCACATCGCCGGTGAAGCAAATGGTCAGCGCATCGCTACGGCACGAAGTGACTGCAATGAGAGAAATCAAAACTAATAGAATTTTTAGCATCCCGAACTATACGTAATCCGTTCATTATCAACCGGCGGGATGTTTATCATCACTTTATTCATCCACTTAGGCAGTGCCGGTGCTTTGCCGTTCTCCAGCCTTTTTTGCCATTCTTCGTCTGTGAGGCGGTCGTTTAGTGGCTGCACAAATTCGTAATAACTGAATGTTGCGCCTTTGGTGAGGTAGAGGTTGCCTTCGATTTCTACTGTTACGAAGATGTTGTTGGCTTTGCCTACTGCCTCATGCAAAATGCCGTCTTTGGGGCAGTCAAGCACATTGCGGGTGTAAATGTCTGCCACCACCGCGATAGACCTGTCCGGACCTTCTACGAGTCCCCAAGCATCAGGTGTTATATCCGGGTCCAGCACCGAAAGCGTAAAATATTCTATACTTGCACCAAAGGTTCTGATAGTGCTATATTCGGCTTCTGTCAATTTTTCCTTTTTCAATTCTTTTTTGCTCACGGCAAGCAGAAATTTCACTTTATCGGTCAGTTGCTCTGTTCGGTATTTCAGGTCTTCGGTCATCAGGTTGTTTTTTGTGAGCAATTTATCGGTGAGTTTCAGCAAATCGCCCAACTTTTCCCAAAATTGGATATTGGGCTCCACATAACCAACCCTAATTGGCTCAGGCGGTGGCGGTATGTCGCCACCACCGCCACATTCCGCTGCCATCGGTTGCTCGCTGTACAAAATGGCATCGTGTTTCAAATCAGTCCACGAAGCGAGAGAGGTATTGAGATTTTTGAGGTTCCATGCGGGCAATTGCATAAATTCGGGGTAGGATTTATTGGCACGCTGCAAGGTCAGCAAACTTTCTATCCATTTGTTGTAAACAGAGGCATCCCAGTCCCTGTAGTTTTTGAATTTCGTTTGGAGTTTTTTCATGTTTGGCAAATAATCACTCCACTGCTTGTCTTCCTGAAAGGTGTTGAGAAGAACCTCCATCGCCGGTTGTGAACCGAAAGCAGCAAACACATCCAAACCTCTGGGGTAGGCTCGTTTGGCATTAATTTTCACATCGACCAATTCTTGAATAATCTCATTATCAACAAGATAACGGGCAGGCATAAAATTAATTTTGTCGCGGCAACTGATTTCCATCTTCGGTTTGATGCGGTTGCGTGTTTGGGCGGTTGCAACTAACAGGCTGTTGACTTTTTCGATGTTGTCGCTTTGTAAGGCGATGTTTGGCTGACTTATTTTTTCTTTGGCAAAAAAATTGGCGATGTCCATGACCGACAAATTATCGGATTCGCCCACAAGGAACACCGTTGGCTCATACACCGATTTGTATAAGTCCATCAACGATTTTCCGTCGGCAGTGGTGGCGGAATTGAGCAATGCAGCAACAAAAATGGATTGTTTCAGTTGTGCACTTTTTTCGCGACAATAGCACGCCAATTGCAGCCATTGCATCGCCCGAAAATAGCGTTCCAATGCCTCCTTGCTGGTGTAGTGTCCGCGTGGTTTGAACTGGCTGTAAGGAAATCCGGCATCGAACTCCAAAAAGGGGCTTGGTGTATCTTCTAAATTCTTGATATTCTGCAATTCATCTTCATAAAGGGCCTTGTATTGTGCGGGAATTTCCACTTTTTTGTTACTCAATAAAAAATACGGAATAGCGAAAAATGTGGCGTTGTATTCCGCCATTTCTTTCATTTCGCCCTTGGAAGCATTGGCTTGTTTCATTGATTCTTGGTACAGGGCGAGGGTCAGTTTTTCCAGGGCAGGAATGAATTTGTTTTGTTCCAAAAATTTCAATGTATAGGAAAAGTAGATATGAAACGCCTGCAGCATGAGGTCGGTGGTTATGAAATTGGGAATTGCGTGGTAGTCGTTCTCCTCATAGATATGAAACAACTGCACCTGATTGCTCGGCGTGATAACCATGTTGTTTTGAGCCATTTTCTGCATAAATTCCGAAGAAATGTTCTGATATTGAAACAAGTTTACAATGTTTTTGGAATTAGCCACCCGATAGTCGTCCACCTTCACATAGTCCGCCTGTTTCAACTCAACAATCCGTTTGTCAATTCGTTCAACAAAGGTGGTTTCTTCCGGTGTAAGTGCAATGGGGGCAAGCAAGTAATTTTCTTCGAGAAATTCCGCATCTGCCGGATTTGCCTCCACCCATTCCAATTCCCAGCGTTTCTGCATCAGTTGGGAGTACCATTTGTTGGTATTTTCAAAATAGCCACGCAGGTCGGCTTCCATAAACAGATAGCCATAACGCGCATACACCAGATTGCGCAAAATGCGCAGGTCTTGCACCGACAGGGTGTTGATGTTTTGGTCAAGGTCAAGCGGAGCCTCATGCTTCAACACGACCCGTCCGGACACTGTTGCAGTGTCTGTTGCAGTTGCAGTCGCCTCCGCAGGCTGCTTTTTCCCGCAGGCGACTAATACACAGATGCTTACAAAAAGCATCAGACCATTCTTGATAGATAAATTTGTTTTCATAATGTTTTTTTTGTCTGAACATAGCCTCTCCACTCCAATCCAAACGTTTTATATTCATATTCAGCAACGACAAACGCATTTTCGCCTTTCTGCTCAATCGTCCGCACGCGTCCATTCACCAATCGAAAATCCATCAATGGTAACGACACTTTCGAGCCTAACCACAAGGGGCGCACATAGCAGGTGTCGAACAATTTGAACAAAAACAGCCGTTTCCGAACAATCGAGTCATATCGTGTCGCTTTGATTACACCAACCGCTATTTCCGGTATGTCATCGCCCGTAATGTCTGCACAATCAAAACGATAGACCGGACAGTTGAGCCGCCAAGTGTCAAGCGTTGTGTCGCCATTCGGCTTACAAACTGCTGCCTGAATGTCAAAAACGGTATCCTGAATCAGGTGCAAAGATAGAACTATTTTCGTTTCATTGACCGAAAATTGAAAAGTATTTGGTGTTTTTCCGCTGCAACCACCAATCAATAATAGCCACAAGAAAACCGGCGAGAAGACCATGATGAGTTTTAATCTCTTAATTTTTGCCACCTTTATGGAATCATTTTTTGCACGTTATGCTCAACTGAGTAATAGACCAACGGATACGCCTCAGTGCCCGGACTGACCGTCCCTGTGGCACCGGCCGACAAAACAGTCAATAAACATGCATAAGCGAATAAATGTTTTTTCATAAATTTGAACTTAAAATTATAATGTTGCAAAATTACATAAAAATTTCGAGATGTCCAAGCGCAAGAAAAATTTTCGGCGGCGACCGCATCAAAATTATGATGGTGAAGGGTGGAAGTGAAAGGTGAAAGGTGAAAGCCCATAGGGCTGACATCTTTGTAGCCGTGGCGCGTCAGCCTTTGATGGGTTGCCCTGAAAATTTTCTGCTAAATCTTTTTTTCAAGACGTTTTTGAACCCGTGCTGTAAATTCGTAGTTTTTCAAACCCCAGCCGGGGATGAGAAGCAACTCTTTAGGCGATTGCGACACAAAGCGCTCTATCACAAAGCTTTTGGGCAAGCGTCTGATAAAATCGAGGCACAAATCGATGTATTCGTCCACTTCGTAGCGATGAAACCGATCGGGATGCTCTAAATATTGCTCCGCCATTTTCGTGCCGCGAATCAACTGTAATTGGTGCAATTTGACGGTGGTAATCGGCAGCTGGGCGATTTTGTCGGCATGCGACAGAATTTTTTCACGGTCTTCGTCCGGCAATCCCAAAATCAGGTGCACGCCACAGTAAATCCCTCGCGCTACCGTACGCCGAATCGCATCCACCGCATCTTCGTAGGTGTGGCCGCGATTGATGTATTCAAGTGTTTGATTATCAGTCGATTCTACACCGTATTCTATCAAAAGAAAATGCGTTTTGGAAATCTTTTCCAACGCGTCCAACAATTCATCAGGCACACAATCAGGGCGTGTGCCGATGATTAAGCCCACCACATCGGGATGATTCAATGCCTCGTAATATTTCGCTAACAATTTTTCAGTCGCATCATAAGTATTTGTATATGCCTGAAAATAAGCGATATACTTCATTTGCGGATATTTGTATGAAAAAAAAGCGATGCCCTCCTCCAACTGTTGGCTGACGGATTTTTCATTGGCGGCATATTGTGGACTGAACGTTTGATTGTTGCAATAGGTGCAACCCCCAACTCCCTTACTCCCGTCGCGATTGGGGCAGGTGAATCCGGCATTGATACTAATTTTCTGCACTTTGAATGGAAAAATCCCTTTGAGGAAGTCGCCAAAGTCGCGCCAAGGATGCAACATGTTTTTAATTTTTACAAAAGTAGTCAAATGCTTGCTATCAATTTTAGCGTTTATTGAAGACAAAATTTAATCCGATTATCCGCAATCATACCATAAAATAGCGTTTCCTGCAAGCAATTTCTAGCTTTGTCCCGCAGGGACAGCCCTTTATTAACCGTAGGCTTCAGCCTACGGACAACCCGTCACACATAACCTTCACCCCGCAGGGGTGACACTTCACAGTGCCGTCCCTGCGGGACTACGGGAGAGGATGGATACCTCCGCCCGTAGGCTGAAGCCTACGGTTAATAAAGGGCTGTCCCTGCGGGACAATATCATTTGTTCTTTTTGATTTCGTGGCAAAGTTACAATATTTTACTCAACTTTGCAAAAAATTTGGAAGTTTCCATCTGTTACGCCGGAAGGCGTAAAATTTTGATAACCCCGTACAAGCAAAGCGCAGTGCGGGGTAAAGGGCACCCCTCCCTTCCCGCACACCGGAGGTGTGCCATCTGTATGTTCGACCCCATACGGGGTCGCTGAGGATAGGGTGGGGGCCACCACCCCGCACTGCGCTTCGCTTGTACGGGGTTATCAAAATTGCACCCCATACGGGGTGAAGTAAAGACCTGCGGTCTTTTTCACCATCATAATTTTGATGCAGTTGCCCTAAAGTTTTTTAATTCTTAATTTTTAATTCTTAATTAATAATTATTTCGTACCTTTGTATCGGATTTTTGTTAAAATTATGGCAGTGTCTAAACTTTATTTGGTTCCTACCCCCGTTGGTAACTTGGAAGACATGACTTTCCGAGCGATTCGGGTATTGAAAGAGGTGGATTTGATTTTAGCGGAAGACACGCGCACGACCGGTTTTTTGTTGAAGCATTTCGATATACAAAACAAGATGCAGTCGCACCATAAATTTAACGAACATCAGACGACGGAGTGGTTGATTGCACATTTGCTTGGCGGGAAGACGATTGCGTTGGTATCGGATGCCGGAACGCCGGGAATTTCCGACCCCGGATTTTTGTTGGCACGAGCCTGTGTGCAAGCGGGAATTGAAGTCGAATGCTTGCCGGGAGCTACTGCTTTTGTGCCGGCATTGGTAGATTCGGGTTTGCCGATGGATCGCTTTTGTTTCGAGGGATTTTTGCCTCAAAAAAAAGGTCGCAAAACCCGCTTGGAGGCTTTGGTAGAAGAATCGCGCACGCTGGTGTTTTACGAATCGCCGTTTCGCGTGGTCAAAACATTGACACAACTGGCAGAATTTTTGGGGGAAGACCGTCCGGCATCCGTGTCGCGGGAAATTTCCAAGAAATTTGAAGAAACGGTGCACGGCACATTAAAAGAATTAATGGCTCATTTCACAGCACACGAGCCACGTGGCGAATTTGTGTTGGTAGTAGGCGGAAAACAGAATAAGTAATGAATAAATATATAAAAAAATGAAAACAACAACAATCTTTTTAGTAACAGTAGCAGTCGCCCTGCTCATGTTTGGCTCCTCGTGCGTCAAAAAATCGAACTACACACAAATGAAAGCCGAACGCGATTCGCTCGCTTTGTCCAACGCACAATCTAAATCCGAATTGGATCAAGTTTTGGAACTGCTTAATGAAATTGACGAGAATTTTCAAAGCATGAAAGCGGCTGAAAACTATTTGTCAGTCCAATCCAATGGCACCGATGGTTTACCCGCTACGGCTCAGGAACGCATTCGGGGTGATGTGCAGTTTATTTCTGAAACTCTTGCTAAAAACAAAGAGCAAATTGCAGCACTAGAAAAGAAATTGAAATCTTTTTCAAAAAAATCAACCGAATTGCAAAAAACAGTCACCCGTTTGAACGCTAAAATAGAAGAAAAAACGGCAGAAATTCAACTTCTATTGCAAGAGTTAGAACAAAAAAACAGGCTAATTACAGATTTAACATCTGAAAAGCAAGGTCTTCAGACGAGTGTGGCTAATCTTGAACAACAAACAAGTCAACAAAACACAACGATTCAGCTTCAAAACATTGAAATCAGTAAAGTTTATTATTGTTTTGGCACTTTTAAGGAGTTGAGAAATCAGAAAATTTTGCTATACGACGACCAATTAGGGACTGATTTCGATACCAACTATTTCATTGATGCCGACAAAAACACCCTGCATGTTGTTCCTTTGTATGCAAAAAGTGGCAAATTGATTTCCAAACATCCGAAAGGCAGCTATGAATTTGGCAAAGATGCTGATGGTAAAGCCGAACTCCGCATCACTGACACTGATCAATTTTGGAGTTTGACTAAATATTTGGTTGTAAAAGTAAATATGTGACAAGCAAACTAAACAAAGAAGAAAAAGCGGCGTTTTTACCTGCCTACCGGCGTTTATTAAATAGCGTCGGTAGGCTTGATACGTCTTGTGGGCTAGACGCGCAAGCCCATGCCGACAAGCAAAAATTAAAAAAACTTGTTCGGGACGCTGTCGAAAAAGGAGCTTACGGACGTGATTTATATGGCCTGAATGTATTGCTGCGCACATTGCAGACGAGCCTGATTGTGGTCGATGAAATCGGTTTGAAACGCACGGCCGTCTTGGCGGTGTGGTTGGCTCCATTGGTGTCTGCTGAACTGTGTACGCCGGAAGAGGTTAAAAAACAATTTGGCGAGGACGCGGCCAATATCATCGGCGGACTGATTAAAACGCAGCAACTCTACAAAAAAAATGCCGCAATTCATAACGAACATTTCCGCACGCTGCTGATTTCGTTTGCGGAAGACGTGCGCGTCGTTCTCATCATGATTGCCGAACGCTTATATTTGATGCGCATGGCGAAACAGATTGAAAATGACGAACATCGCCGACAAATTGCCGCTGAGGCGTCCTATTTATATGCGCCGCTTTCTCACAAATTGGGATTGTATAAAATCAAGTCGGAACTGGAAGATTTGTCGCTGAAATTTCGCGACCGTGAAATGTTTGATTTCATCAAGCAAAAATTGAATGCCACCAAGACTACACGCGACGAATACATCGCCCAATTCATTGCGCCGCTCAAAGAAAAACTCACCGCTTTAGGCTTGAATTTTGACATCAAAGGACGCACAAAATCCATCCATTCCATCAATAATAAGTTGATGAAGCAGAAAATCGAATTTGAAAAAATTTACGATTTATTTGCTATTCGCGTCGTTTTGGATACGCCAATAGAGAAAGAAAAATCCGAATGTTGGCAGGCCTATTCGGTGGTCACGGATATGTATCAGCCCAATCCGAACCGGTTAAAAGATTGGCTGTCGGTGCCTAAGAGCAACGGCTATGAATCGTTGCACACCACCGTGATGGGTCCCGGAGGACGCTGGGTGGAGGTGCAAATTCGCAGCAAACGGATGGATGAAATCGCTGAAAAAGGATTGGCTGCCCACTGGAAATACAAGGGTGTGAAAGGCGAAAGTGGCTTGGACGACTGGCTGACAAATGTGCGTGAAGTGCTGGAACATCCCGAAAATTCGTCGGCGGAACTGATTGACGAGTTCAAAATGGGGCTGTACGACGAAGAAATTTTCGTGTTCACGCCCAAAGGCGACCTGTTTAAACTGCCGCAAGGGGCGACGGTGCTTGATTTTGCGTTTGCAATTCATACCAAAGTCGGCTCGAAATGCGTGTCTGCCAAAGTCAATGACAAAAATGTGCCTATCAAATACAAGTTGCAAAGCGGCGACCAAGTGGACATTCAGACGTCGCCCAACCAACTGCCGAAGCAGGATTGGCTCAACATTGCTGTAACCGGCAAAGCCCGCGTCAAAATCAAGCAATCGCTGAAAGAAATGGCGACGCAACAGGTGGATTTGGCAAAAGAATTGCTGCATCGCCGGTTCAAAAATCGCAAAATTGAAGTCGACGACGGCGTACTCTCGCGCTTGATTAAAAAGAAAGGTTACAAAACCGTGACCGACTTTTACATTGCCATCGCCAAAGAACAATTGGACGTTAATACGTTGATTGACAATTATTTAGAATTTGTAAAGAAAGAACAAGAGCCGGATCATACTGACCGTAGCGTCGAAAATTACGAGGCGCCCGGGCGCCCCAACGAATCATCCGCAAGTGCAGACGAATTAGTCATCGACCGCGATTTGACGGGCATCGACTACCAATTGGCAAAATGCTGTCATCCGATTTATGGCGACGACATTTTCGGATTTGTGTCGTCGCAAGGCATCAAAATTCATCGCAAGAATTGCCCCAACGCGCCGCAGATGTTTGAAAAATTTGGCTATCGGATAGTGAAATCGCGCTGGTCAGGCAAATCCGGCACCGGCTATCAAGTCTCGCTACGCATAGTGGGCAACGACGACATCGGCATCGTCACCAACGTCACGTCCATCATCTCGAAAGAAAACGGCATGTCGCTCCGCTCTATCAATGTCGATTCGCAAGACGGCCTTTTTTCAGGAACGCTAACCGTTTCATTGGCAGACACATCTGTCCTAAACAGCCTCATCAAAAAAATCAAGGGCGTGAAAGGCGTGAAGCAAGTGAGTCGCTATTAACAATTTTACCCAAGACATTGTCATCTTAAAAATGAAAAACACAATCACATTCAGAAAAGCGGAAATAGCGGACTCAGACCGGATTTGGCAGATTATCCTGCAAGCCAAAGAGCAAATGCGTTTGCGGAATAGCCGCCAATGGCAGGACGGTTATCCGGCGATGGAAAACATTGTCGACGACATTCAAAAGGACTACGGCCATGTTTTATGTTTGGACAACGCCGTGATTGCTTACGGCGCGATTATTTTTGTCGGCGAGCCTGCTTATGACTCTATACTGGGAAACTGGCTTAGCGAATTGCCTTACGTGGTGGTGCACCGCTTAG
>BNTP01000048.1 GCA_025996695.1 Bacteroidia bacterium
ATATGAGTAATAAATTAATTCTTTGACTGTATCAAATTTTTGTCTCTCCATTTTCATTTTGTCTCTTTTGTCATCAATTTTTATTTACATCTTTTTTCTACCGTTTCACACGCTTGCTCAAATCTATCGAATGGAGCAATCCACAAGGGAATATCTTTATTCATCCATGTCATAACGGTAAATATTTCAGAGTGCATTTGCTTTAATATTTCCATATTCCAAGCGATAGGTTGATAAAAACATTCTGACAATTCAATGTTAGATTGATAATGCAACATCGCTTTATCATCATCATTGTATCGTCTGAAATATTTCTCCAATCGTTTTTCAGAAAACACTTTTTCAAAAGTTTTTCTATTCATTTTGTTCATCTAAAAATTTTTACTACCTTTGCACCGCAGTCCCGGGAACTTCCTCTCTCGAATATTAAATGTCGATGATGAAGCCGGGTTTTTTGTTTTATATGCGCTGCAAATGAATCGTTTATATTCTTTGGTGGTTTTGCCCGACCAAGCCTGTGTAATTATATCTGTCAGTGTAGCAATTTGTGCCAACCATTGCTTAAAAGGCTCCGCCTTCGGCGATGGAATAGATTGAATCAAACGGAAAAGTTGCTCAACATCGGCAACATCCGTTAGATATTTTTTACCATCGGCGCCTGCCAATTTCAGTTGGTTACAATTTGTAACCGACTCATTTCCTTCCGCTCGTAAGCGATGTTTCAGCACTTTCCAATAATTCCTAGGGTCAGCACTCTCTGTCAATATCTCAACAGCATCCACTATTGAAATATACCACTTTTCTTGTTCGGAATCCCAAACTGATCTTACTTTCTTTTGTTCAAAAATTTGCAATGCACTTTTTTGTGTCATAATTAGTTATAATTTATTAGTTAGTAATGATTAATATAAAAATCCAATTGATTAAGCGTGCATCTGTGGTGAAAATATGCTTGCAAGTATGCCAGCCGAATAGGCAAATCGAGATGTGCTACCAAGTATTGATGCGTTGCATACAATGATTCCATATTCTCATTTTTTCTTGGGTACAAAGATATAAATAATTTTTCAAATTGCAATCTCGACATTGCAAAATTTTCAAATTTTTTATTACCTTTGTGCCCTCATTTTTAGATAACATGACGACCTCAAAGACTTCAAATCCTACTCGAACTGCCGAGAACACTGCTTTTGCGGTGCTGTTGAGCGTTTCATTTATGCACTTGTCAAACGACACGTTGCAATCTCTTATCCCTGCGATGTATCCGTTGCTGAGAAATTCTTTAGCTTTGAATTTTTCGCAGATAGGACTCATTACGCTGGTTTTTCAACTTTGTTCGTCTATTTTTCAGCCCGTCATTGGCTGGTACACCGACAAAAAGCCGCAACCTTATTCGCTTCCTGTTGGCATGGCGTTTTCAATGATTGGCGTGATTATGCTTTCATTTGCCCACACGTTTCCATTTGTTTTGATTTCGGTGGCTCTCACGGGTTTGGGTTCGTCGGTTTTGCATCCGGAAGCATCACGATTGGCGTATATGGCTTCAGGCGGTAAACGTGGCTTGGCACAGTCGATTTTTCAGGTTGGTGGAAATTTTGGCAGCTCGTTAGGCCCTCTTTTGGCGGCTTTGCTGATTGCTCCTTACGGACAAAAAAATCTGATTTGGTTTGCGACTTTGGCCTTAGGTTGCATTTTGCTGATGGTGCGCGTGAGCCGTTGGTACAAAAATAATTTGCATCGACTCAAGCCTGCCGAAAAGCCGACAATTGTCCGGCACGGTTCGGTTGATTACTTGCCAAAGAAAAAGATTTATTTTGCCCTAATCATACTATTAGTGCTGATTTTTTCCAAATACATCTACCTTTGCAGCATCACGAGCTACTATACTTTTTATTTGATAGACAAATTCGGCGTAAGCATCCAACATTCGCAATATTTTTTGTTTTTGTATCTCTTTGCAGCAGCAGTCGGCACGTTCTTGGGCGGACCAATTGGCGACCGCATTGGGCGCAAATATGTCATTTGGATTTCTATCTTGGGTGTCGCTCCATTCACGTTAGCGATGCCGCATCTCAATCTGCTGTGGACAGTCATTTTCAGCGTATGCATCGGCTTCATCCTCTCGTCGGCGTTTTCAGCCATCTTGGTGTATGCACAAGAATTAATGCCCGGAAAAGTGGGTTTGATAGCGGGCTTCTTCTTCGGCTTTGCCTTTGGTGTCGCAGGAATTGGCTCTGCATGCTTAGGGAAATTAGCCGACAACACTAGCATTGAACATGTTTATCTCATTTGCTCGTTTTTGCCACTCATCGGGTTGATCACGGCTTTTTTGCCGAATGTGAAAGAAGTTGAGGCCGCCAAGTGAATTTTATGTTAAAAAATTTGCGGGTTTGAAAAAAAGTCTTTATTTTTGTCCCGAGTTTATGAACAAATAAATGAAAAACACAATTATTACGCAATAAATATGAAAAACAGAGAATTAGTAAGATCTTGTTATTACACAGCTCTTGTGTTGTTTGGTTTGCTTTTTGTCGTTTCCTGTAAGGATGACTATTTCAATAGAAGCGATAGTAGCGAAGAAAGCAGTGGTACGCCTGAGTGGCTGGGGGCAAGTATTTACGACTACCTCAAAAATCCCAAAGATTATGATGGGACTTTTAATTATTACGTGCGCATCATCGAATCCATTCAAGATGGAGACGTGAGTTATGCCGAAGTGCTCCAAAAAACCGGTTCTAAAACGCTTTTTGTGGCAGACGATAAAGCGTTTGAGGCATTTTTTGCCAACAATCCCCATGGTATTACAAGGTTTGAAGACTTGTCTCCTGCTCAATGTCGGGCTATCCTGTTCTCAGGCATGTTGAACGATACCTATTTAGTAGAAATGCTTTCCTCTACAGCCGGTGCGGGCGGAAACCCACCTGCACGTGGTCAGGCTATGCGCCACGTTACCTCTTGGGGCGTTTTGGACACCATCCCTTTTGAAATCGGGAGCCAATTGCCGCAAAATGGCTATTGGGATCGGTTCGTGGCCAACGGGATTCATCTGTTGAAAGATAACTCCGGCTACACGATGGTGTCTTTCCTGCAACCTCACATGTCAGCCAAAATTTCCGACGAAGATTTTCTCATAATCACTGGACAAGCGCGTCAGACCGACGATGCACATATCTTTAATGCGAAAATTATTAAGCGTGACATCACCTGTCAAAACGGTTACATACACGTGCTGGATCGGGTGCTTTTTCCTGTGGATAATTTGGCGGAAGCGTTGCGTAAAAACAACGACACTCAGCTTTTCAATCACTTTTTGGAACGCTATACGGTGCCCGTTTACGATGCCGAAGCCACCGCCGAGTATCGGAAAAATACCGGTGGCGCTTTTACAGACTCCATTTTTGTGAAACGCTTCTTTAACGACCAGGAGGGGCACACATTTATCGTAAACCCTGCTACAGGATTTAGAGTGAATGCTGTCCTCAACTTCGATCCGGGTTGGAATAGCTTTAAGGCGAGCGGATCGGCCATCACAACAGATATGGCTACGATGTTTGTGCCTTCGGATGCGGCTCTTGCTGCCTATTGGGATGGAGGCGAAGGATTGTTCTTGAAAGACAGCTACGGCTCGTGGGATAATGTGCCGGATGAGGTTTTGAGTGCCTTGATTAACAATCATATGTGGACTTCTTTTCTGTCTACGACGCCCAGTCGTTTTGCGACTTTGGAAGATAATATGGGTACCAAATTAGGTATCACCCCCGCCGATATTGACTATGCTACAATTTGCAGCAATGGCGTGGCTTATATTACCAATAAGGTGTATCCTCCAACAGTTTATGCTTCGGTCATCGCTCCGGTGCTCACGGGGGCAAATACAAAAATTTTCTACAAAACAATCAAAGACCAGTTCTTCGATTTGTATTTGGCTTCTATGGACAGTAAATTCAGTTTGTTGGTGCCATCCGACGATGTTCTCAACAATTATATCAGTCCCGTTTCTATTGGCAAAAATAATCCCGAACGTTGGAGATTCTATCTGAATCCCGCCACACAAAATTTAGCGGCAACGGCTTATGACGTGGTCACAGGTGATAGCGTCCGTGTAGTAGGCACTGACGAACTGACGAACGCTTTGTTTGATATTTTGGATAACCACATCGTGCTGGGAGATATTCAAGACGGTAAAACATTCTACCCCACCAAAGGCGGTGCTACGATTAAAGTGGTCAGCGGCAGTGGCGCAGGCATGCAGTTGCAAGGCGGTGCCAATATAGAAAACAGTGCGCAGATGACGGTTGTCAGACCTCCCTATCCGATGAAAAACGGTGGCACCTATTTGCTTGACAACATCGCGCAACCGGCTACCCGTTCTGTTTATCAAGTGATGAAAGATACACCTGATTTTAGCGAATTTTTCAACCTGTGTTTGAAAGTTAAGTCCTATGAGCTCACGGTAGGTGGAGCAACGTTGAATTATGGCGGTTCTATCTTTACCAACATGAAAAGTATCGGAATCACGCCTAATGTAGCATTCTTCAACACGTTCAACTATTCCGTGTATGTTCCAACCAACGCAGCTGTGCGAGCAGCGATTGCGGCCGGCGTTATTGAAACATGGCCGGACGAAAATGGGGATGGAACACCCTACGAAATTCCGGCGGGAGATCCTGTTTGGGCAGATAAAATACAGAAGTTGTATAATTTCTTGCGTTACCATTTTCAGGATAACTCCATCTATATCGGCGCAAATCCTGTCAATCAAAGGTACGAAACAGCTTTGCTGAATACAACAACAGGTAAGTTCCGCACAGTGAGAGCGGAAACCGACGGTAGCTCCTACATGAATTTGACCGGCGAGGACGGCAACACGGCTCATGTGATTGTCAGCGATAATGATCATAATATCATGGCGCGGGATTATCAATTTAATAGCCCACTGATCACCAGTGCAAGAACGATTTCAACATCGTCTTATGCGGTGGTGCACAAAATTGATGCCGTATTGAATTTTCAATAACTAAATGAATACACTATAATATATGAAGAACAGGTTTTTATATACTTTGTTGGTTGGACTGGTGCTCTGCTGTCAATCGGTGTTGGCACAAGACGGCGGGGATATGGTGCGTGGTAAGGTGATTGGCTCTGACAACGACGAGTTGATTGGAGCTACCGTGCTCGAAATTGATGCCAACGACCGTATCGTGAGCACTGCCTCGACAGACATCAGCGGCGAATTTGCCCTAAAAATAAAAAATTCTAAAAATCGCCTGAAAGTATCCTATATTGGTTTTCAGCCCGCTACGGTGGCTATTGGAGCCAAACGGGATTTTCACATCATGTTGAAGGAAGATAACAACTTGACGGAAGTGGTGGTAACTGCGAAAAAAGTCATCAACAACGGGGGGATGAACATTCCTGCCAATGAGGTGTCGTTTGCCATGCAGCGAATTTCTGCCGCTACGTTTGAAGGGATTGATGTGGCGAGTATCGACGATGCTTTGCAAGGTCATATCGCCGGTTTGGATATTGTGGGGTCGGGAAACATCGGTCAGGGCACACAGATGCGTATTCGCGGGGTAAGTTCTTTAAGCCCGAACGCTAATCCGCTGATTGTCATCAATGGAATCCCGCGGGAAGACATTAATATGAAAGATCAGGACTTTGACCTCACGTCGGCCACCGAGCAGCAATTTGCTGACTTGCTGATGCTTAACCCCAGCGACATCTTGGATATTACGGTATTGAAAGATGCAGGCTCTACCGCCGTTTGGGGGTCGCGCGGAGCCAATGGCGTTTTGCAGATTCAGACGAAAAAAGGGATTGCAGGCCCCACGCGTGTCAACTATACCTACAAATATTCAGGCGCCTGGCAGCCCGAAGGCTTGCCGATGTTGAACGGAGATGACTATACCATGTTGATAAAACAGGCCTATTTCAATCCGCAACAAAACAATACAACATCCGATATTAAGGAATTAGCTTACGACCGCACCTGGTCTGAATACCCTTATTACAACAATAACACCGATTGGCGCAAAGCCGTGACCCAATACGGCGAAACCAACGACCATTATTTGGTTATTTCCGGTGGTGGCGATCGCGCCAAATTCCGCGTGACCGGTGGTTACATGAACAAAAAAGGAACGATTATCGGGCAAAATTGGGATCGTTTGACCTCCCGCACCACCTTGGATTATCAGGTGTCGTCCCGTATTTTGTTTACCTCTGAGTTTTCATTTACCTATTCAGACAACGATTACAACTGGTCTGACGGTCGTGGCGATCATGATTACGCCAACGGCAAATCCATTTTGGACATCGCTTACAAAAAAATGCCTAACTTGAGCATTTACAATAAAGACATAACCGGCAAAAACGTGCCTAACAGCTATTACAACATGCTGACCTCCAATGGTATGGACAAGCAACAATGGTTGAGAAATCCGGTGGCGCAGGCTCGTTTGGCGACCAATAACGAAAAACGCTACGACATTCAGCCGACTTTGCGTTTGCGTTACGACCTCATCGAACCCACTGAAAGTATGTTGCGCTACGAGGTGTATGTGACGTTTCAAATGAATAACTCGAAGACGCATAAGTTTTTGCCGAAAGAATTGTCCTCCGACGGTTGGTCGAGTGACAACATCAACCGCATAGAAGACAACGACTCCGAAGCATTCGGGTTGCAATCAGAAAATAAAATCATTTTCCGCCCCAAAATGCCTGAAAAACACAGCTTGCAATTCTACGGCGCGTTCTCTACTGAAATGAGCGAAGGAAACAGACAAGAACAGTTGGCTTACGGTTCGCCCAAAGGAATCAATGATGCGAGTGCGGGTGGTTTTGTGAAAAAATTGGTGACCGGTCTGAATCAAAGCCGCAAGTTAGGTATGACAGGACAAGTTCACTACGCTTTCGACGAGAAATACATCCTCGACTTGACGTTCCGTCGCGACGGTTCCACTCGCTTTGGCGATGGCAACAAGTGGGGTAACTTCCCCGGACTTTCTGCCCGCTGGAATATCTCCGACGAACATTTTATGGATTGGACCGACGGCTGGTTGACCATGCTGTCGTTGCGTCCCAGCTGGGGCATCTCGGGTAGAGCGCCCGATGCCGATTACATGCACTTCAACCGCTATAAAAGCTGGAGTAGCTATGCCGGTGCTGCTGCGATGGTCCCTGACAATATCCGTTTGGCAAACTTGAAATGGGAAAAAACGCAGGAGTGGAACATGGGATTTGACTTGGATTTGTGGGAAGGCAAGGCAACGTTAGATGCCAATGTCTATAGCCGTCACACAAGCGATTTGCTGTTTGAAAAAACAAAAATAC
Organism: Bacteroidia bacterium; assembly: GCA_025996695.1. Classification (GTDB taxonomy): domain Bacteria; phylum Bacteroidota; class Bacteroidia; order Bacteroidales; family Azobacteroidaceae; genus Azobacteroides. Next base: position 7,339 of record BNTP01000048.1, read on the forward strand.
CTAATTCTTCCGGTTACGACGAATTGCGCTACCGCAATGGTGGCGCCATGGACAACAAAGGTTGGGAAGTGAACGCTCACGGCAGTCGCTTCATCAATGTAGGCGATTTTTCAATGGATGCTTATTTCAACTTGTCTAATTCCATCAACACCTTGTCGGATTTGGAAGCAGACTTGTTGGCTAATCATAATCCTGAGTTTAACTACGACTCACCGAACGGAAATTATCAAGGCCGTATTCAAACCGGTCATGCTTATGGCTCTATCTACGGCTTCCGCTACAAAGGTGTTTACACTCACAATGCAGAAAGCTACTCCGACGCGCTTGCAAAACAAGGCTATACCTTTCCTATTGCTCACGATAAAAACGGAGAAGTGATCTATTCTGCCAACGGCAAACCGCTGCCTGTGTATTTCAACTACGGCCCCAACGGGCGAAACTACGTGTTTCAGGGCGGAGATGCTATCTATGAAGACATCAATCACGATGGCAACATCGACGCTTTGGACGTGGTTTATCTCGGCAGCTCCAATCCTTTGTTAAGTGGTGGATTTGGTGTAACTTTGCGATGGAAAAAACTCTCTGTGAACGGCTTCTTTAACTTCCGCTACGGAAATAAAGTCATCAACAAAGCGTTGATGGATGCTGAAAATATGTATGAAGACTACAATCAAACGATTACAACCAATTGGCGCTGGCGCAGGGAAGGCGATATTACCGACATGCCGCGCGCACTGCATCAGTATGGCTTCAACTGGTTGGCAAGCGATCGCTATGTGGAAGACGGCTCGTTCTTGCGCTTCAAATATCTGACGTTCAACTATTCTGTGCCAACAGAATTTATGAAGAAGTTGGGTGCTCAACAGGCAAATATCTACCTGACTATCAACAACTTAGCTGTTTGGACAAAATATCGGGGCGTGGATCCGGAAGTGGGCTACGGTTCGTTGGGTGTGAGCAAGGATGAGGCTACCACGCCTCGTTCAAAGGACTTTACTTTGGGATTAAGTGTAGGATTTTAATTAGATAACGCAAATGAAAAATATGAAACATATAAACGTAAAGTCCGCAATGACGGGTTGCTTGATGCTGGTGTTGGCGCTGGCAATGCCTTCCTGCACCGATTGGTTGGATTTGAGGCCTCAAGATGGCACGATACAGGAAGATTTTTGGAAGACACAGGAAGATGTCGAATCCATGGTGCTCGCTTGTTACCGCGCCATGGCAGAGGACGATTTTATGGAACACCTGCTGGTGGCAGGCGAGGTACGCTCCGACAATGCTGTGGTGGGAGAAAAAACACCTGAAAAGCTGGGGCGCATTTTGGACGTAACCATATTGTCGTCTAACGACTACGCTAAATGGGCCGATTTTTATAAGGTGATCAACTATTGCAACACAGTGATTAAATATGCGCCCGAAGTGGTAGATGCAGACCCCAATTACACACGCGGGTTACTTAAAGCCCATTTGGCTGAAGCGACTACGTTGCGAGCATTGGCTTATTTCTACCTGGTACGCATTTGGGGCGATGTGCCTTACATTGATTTTCCTTACACGGAAGATACGCAGAATTTCAAAATCGCGAAATCATCCGGCGATTCTATCTTGAATTGCCTCGTTCCGGGTTTGCTGGAAGCTGAAACGTTTGCGCTCACAGCACGCGGAGGGAGCACCACAGATCAGCGGCGCCAAACCAAAGGTCGCATCACGAAAAATGCGACGCGTGCGCTCTTGGCCGACATCTATCTCTGGTTAGGTAAATATAATGAATGTATCGAAGCGTGTGAACGCGTGCTGCCTGACGTGCTGGAAAATTTGACTGACAGGAATACGGAAACGTTGACTGGGGCAGAATTGATACTTATAGGCAATACGATGTTTTACAACAACGCTTTTCAATCGATCTTCACTATAGGAAATTCATACGAAAGTATTTTTGAACTTCAATTTAATCTGGACAACAGCAATAGTAAGGTCAAGGAGTACTATAGTTCTGTGGTGAATACCGGATTTGTTTCTGCGGCTCCATTCTCAAACTATAACCTCTTTGTGGCAGACGATTTGCGCGGAAAAGATTCGTTTAAGGAGGTTGACACAAAGGGTTTCTCGGGGATATTCAAATATGTTGGAAATGAACGTGTAAGTGGCACCTCCACTGAGGGGGCCACTAGCATCTACTTCTATTCCGATCCGGATCGGGTGGCGCCGAATTGGATATTTTATCGCCTGCCGGACATCTATTTGATGATGGCGGAAGCCTTGGTAGAGCGTTCCGGCGGAGCAACAGCCGATTTGACAGCAGCGTTGGATTTGGTCAATACAACGTTTGTGCGTTCTAATCCGGATAATCCCGTCGGCTTTAAGTTTGACGATTATAACGGAGTGGAAAAAATGCGCGAGTTGGTGTTGGACGAACGGCAACGTGAGTTTCTGTTTGAAGGCAAACGCTGGTTCGATTTGTTGCGCTTAGCGCGCCGTGATGGCTCTTCGGCTAATCTGTTAAAATATATAATACGCAAATACACCACTAATACCGCAGTGATTCAAATCAAATTGTCGAACATGGACGCGCTCTATATGCCTATCCATCAGAATGAATTGACGCGAAATACTGCTTTGGTGCAAAACAAGTACTATTTAGAGAATGAGAATTAATTAAAAATTAAGAATTAAAAATTAAGAATTATGAATACCCTAAATGATACCTTTTTGTCCCGCAGGGACAACACTTTCAGCCTGCAGAAGATAGCTAAATCTTTTTTTGAGGTGCTATCTTTTGCAAACGGCGCCTTGTCCCGCAGGGACAGCCCTTTATTAACCGTAGACTTCAGTCTACGGTGTAGAAATACGCACGATAGCATAGTCCCGCAGGGACGGCACTATCAAGTGTCACCCCTGCGGGGTGAAGGTGGCGTGTGGCAGGCTGTCCGTAGACTGAAGTCTACGGTTAATAAAGTGTCGTCCCTGCGGGACTGCGCTCAGGTTGAGTTTGCAGGACTTGCAAAATATAGCACCTCAAAAAAAGATTTAGCCCGGAAGATAGTAGTCTGTTTGTTGTGCGTCTTGTTGGCCGCTCCGTTCCACTCGTGTACGGACACTAACGATGGCGAGGTTCCGTTTGCAACTGCGGAAGAGTTGTTGATAACTTCCTTCTTGGAAGAAAACCCCGACACGTATTCAGAATTTTTGGCTCTGATGCACGCTTGCGGGTTAGATAAATTGTTGAATGCTTACGGCAATTACGCCTGTTTCATCCCAACCAACGACGCCGTGCGTGCCTATTATACACAGAAAGGAACGTCTTTGGCACAATTATCGGAAGAAGAAGTGAAAGATATTGTGTACAATCACATCATTTCTTATGGAACTTCCAAAGCGCTGGAATCGCCGAATTTTCCTGTTGGCAGACTCTCTATGCCTGCCATGAGTTTACGCAATTTGCAATTTGAGTTTGCGGATGATGGCAGCAATATAATCTATGTCAATAAATCGCCTATTCTTGATCGGGATAAAATGCTTCAAAACGGCGTTGTTCACACGGTAGGAAAAGTGGTGGAGGTGTCGAAGACACAAATTCCGGAAATGATTCAGGATGCCGCCCGGTTTTCTTTGTTTGCCAGAGCATTGTTTGCAACCGGATTGGCGGATTCGGTGCGTATCGTGGAAAACGAAGATTATAAAGATAAAAAGGAGCGAGGTGAGATTCCTGAACGGGTGCCATCAAAAATAGCCTACGATAATGGTAAGCTTCTTATAACACCTGTAGCTTGCAAATATGGTTTTACGCTGTTAGTCGAAAGTGACGCCACACTGGCCGCAGCGAGCATCAACAGTTTTGACGATTTGGTAGAGTATGCCAAACAGGATTTTGCAAGAACCTATCCTGACGAAACAGATGTGCCGGATGTGACAAATCGGGGTAACAGTTTGAATCGCTTTATCTCTTACCACATCATCGATCGCTTGCTGGACGCTGCTGACTTTATACCGGATTGGTGGACACGCCCTGACCCGACAAAACCAGCTTCGTCGTACTTTTACAGTGGTGTTGTGCTGACTGATTATGTGGAAACATTAGCCCACCGCTTGATTGAAGTGCAAAAACAGAGCGGACAACCCGTATTTAACAAGCGACCCAATGGCTCTTTTGTATCACTACTGCCAAAAGGCGATGTCGTCAATTTGACGGAAAACGGTGTATGGCATGAAATTGATAAAATCCTGACCTACGATGGCGTGGAAGCGGAAGTGCTCAACAAACGGATCCGTATGGATGTTACTTCTTTATTGCCGGAAGTGGTAAACAATGACTTGACTACCGGCAGGTATCTTCAAGACGCGAATTATCATGAAGTAATTCTCCCCACAAACTATTTCAA
>BNTP01000049.1 GCA_025996695.1 Bacteroidia bacterium
CAATCCGGTAGTTGGCTCGTCTAAGAGATAGAGCGTGTTTCCGGTGTCTTTTTTGGCCAGTTCGGTGGGGGAGAGATTCTTTTTGAAGGCACGCCCGAACAATTAGCGAAAGCTAAAATTGGGCATACGGCGAAATATCTTGAACTGTGATTTTGATAAAAAGAAAAGGTTGTCATCACGACAACCATAATCTCTCTGTTAACCTTAAATCTAATACCATGAAAAACACGATGCAAAGGTAAGGATAAATATGCTATAAAACATACTTTTTCAGCATATTTTTCGACAAATGTCAGATATTTAACGTTTTTTAACCGATTGTCTCGATTTCATAAATTAATGAAGGGTGATGCCTAGCGCTAATCAGGGCAACCATCAAAATTCAGCGATATTCTGTGATTTTGTTTCCGTCTGTTACGCCGGAAGGCGTAAAATTTTGATAACCCCGTACAAGCGAAGCGCAGTGCGGGGTAAAATGCACCCCTCCCCTCCCGCACACCGAAGGTGTGCCATCTGTATGTTCGACCCCATACGGGGTCGCTGTGGATAGAGTGGTCGTCCCATCCCGCACTGCGCTTCACTTGTACGGGGTTATCAAAATTTCACCCCATACGGGGTGAAATAAAGACCTCCGGTCTTTTTCTTCATCATAATTTTCAGGGTTGCCCTGAATGCTAATGTGATGAAGAGGCGCCCGCCAAAAAAAATTGCTAAAAAATCTTGCGGCCTAAAATTTTCTAATTATCTTTGCAACAAAAACGAATGATAGACAACAGCATTTTTCGAGATAAAACAGCGGCTTACTACACTTTGGGATGCAAACTCAATTTTGCAGAAACATCCGATTTGGGTAAACATTTGTCCGAACACGGCATTCGAAAGGTGCGCACAGGCGAAAGCGCGGACATTTGCGTCGTCAACACCTGCTCTGTGACGGAGTTGGCGGACAAAAAATGCCGTCAAACCATTCGTCGCATTCGCAAAGAACATCCGCACGCGTTTGTGGTGGTGACGGGGTGTTATGCGCAACTCAAACCGGACGAAGTGGCTGCCGTTGAGGGTGTTAACCTCGTGGTCGGATCCAACCAAAAGATGAATGTTTTGGAATACATTGAGTCTTATTGGCAAAATTCGGGTCAGAAAATCAACGTGACGCCCACGTGCGAGACGACTGAATTTGTCCCTTCGTGCTCACAAGACGACCGCACGCGACATTTTTTGAAGGTGCAAGACGGTTGTGATTATTATTGCAGCTATTGCACGATTCCGTTTGCCCGTGGTAAAAGCCGCAACGGCACAATCGCCGATTTAGTGCGCCAAGCGGAGCAGGTGGCAGCAGTGGGCGGCAAAGAAATCGTACTCACAGGGGTAAATATCGGCGATTTTGGCAAAACAACCGGCGAACAATTCATTGATTTGTTGCGTGCGTTGGACGACGTGGAAGGCATCGAGCGTTTTCGCATTTCGTCCATCGAGCCGAATTTGTTAACCGACGAAATAATTGATTTCGTGGCATATTCCAAGCGATTTGCACCGCATTTTCACATCCCGTTGCAATCGGGGTCGGACACGATTTTGAAATTAATGCGTCGCCGCTACGACACCGCTTTTTTCCGGGCAAAAATAGAAAAAATCTACTCTGTGATGCCAAATTGTTTCATAGGCATTGATGTAATCGTCGGCATGCGCGGCGAAACAGAGGCTTTATTTCATGAAACCGCCGATTTTTTGACAACTTTGCCTTTTTCACAATTGCACGTGTTTTCTTATTCCGAACGCTCAGGCACTCGTGCCTTGACCATCGAACCGATTGTCTCACCACGCGATAAACAACTGCGTAGCAATCAGTTGCTCGAACTATCCGCCGAAAAACGACGCGCCTTTTACCGCGCACAACGTGGAACAAGACACCACGTATTGTTTGAGCACGCACGCAAAGGCGACCGCATGCACGGGTTCACCGAAAATTATGTTCAGGTGGAGGCCCCATATCGCGCCGAATGGGCAAACGAAATGAGAGAAGTAACATTGAATCAATTAAATTCTGAGGAGACAGAATATGAAATGTAAAAAAACAGCAATAATAATCCTAAACTGGAACGGTAAAGACCTGATGGAGCGGTTTTTACCCGCCCTGATGCGACACACGCCCACCGACGATGCGGAAATTATCGTGGCGGATAATCATTCGACCGATCAATCGTTGGCATTTTTGAAAGACAAATACCCCGAAATCACGATTTTCCCGTTTACGGAAAATTATGGTTTCGCAGGCGGCTACAACCGTGCGATGAGCGGTTTGCAAAACGAATATGTGGTGTTGCTCAATTCGGATGTGGAAGTAACCGAAGGCTGGTTGACCACATCTGTGGACTATTTGGACGCGCATTCCGACGTGGCAGCACTTCAGCCCAAGATATTGTCGTATCACAACAAGACGCAGTTTGAATACGCCGGCGCAAGTGGCGGCTACATTGATAAATTTGGTTATCCGTTTTGTCGCGGACGCATTTTGGACACTTTGGAATTTGACAAAGGGCAATACGACGACCCTGTAGAGGTGTTTTGGGCAAGCGGTGCCTGCTTGTTTGTGCGATTGAAAAATTTTGAAGAAGCGGGCGGTTTAGACGACCGTTTTTTTGCCCACCAAGAAGAAATTGATTTGTGCTGGCGGTTGCACATCTACGGAAAAAAGATGGTGGTGCTGCCCCAAAGCGTGGTTTATCATGTCGGCGGCGGCACATTGAATCCGGATAATCCACGCAAAATTTTTCTAAATAGCCGAAACAATCTGATTATGTTGTACAAAAATTTGCCGAAATCACACTATAATAAGGTCATGGTAATGCGTTTTTTCTTGGATTATGCAGCGGCCGCGACTTTCCTTGTGCAACGAAAACCGAAACAAGCATGGGCAATCCTCTCTGCCCGTCGCGATTTTTACCGCAAAAAAAGCCAATTCAAAGCAGCCCGCGCAAAAAATCTAAAATTGGCAGCTGGTAAAACGCCCGCCACAATGTATCGCAAAAGCATTTTGGTGCAGTATTATTTGTGTGGCAAAAAGCAGTTTCAAACTCTCAACAATTTAGATTTATAGGCTAAATTTCGCACTTCGGAAGTGTGTTTGAATCAGGCTATTGTGTTGATTGTATATTTTCTGCTTATACCTCTGCCCAATTTTCCATGTCAAGATTTATGGGCATCGATTATCAATAGTTTATAATTTTGTGTCGCAAATGTGTCGCTGATAAATGATTAACAAGAGTAGAAAAAGTATGAATAAAAACAGATTTCTGTGTAAAGGACGATTTTTTGCGGAACAGCAACCACCGGCTTTGCCGGTGTTAAACAACGTAGCGTTTAGCAACCGCTTGTCATCGCAGGGTCAACGCATTAAAACCGCATAATATGGCTGAATTTTAATGCGTTGCGCGAGTTCAATTAGTAAGTGCGAAAACATTTTTTCATAGCGCGCATGGAAATCTCAGAATTTTGATGTAACTTTGTCGCCAAATACAGTCGTCGCGTAGTTTCAACTACGTGGCGATGTAAGTATAATACACGCAAAATGGACATTAGACACATGGTAAGCAATAAACAAATATCGCTCACAACTCCCTCATTGTCAGTAGTTTACGGGGGGGGTAAATTCCCCTGTAAAAGCCACACTACGCAAGCGCATCTTCGCGTCCGTGCGCTGCCGGCGTTAAATCTCGTTTTCACAAACATACCAACAAGCCGTAATGGGACTTTCGAGTCCTGTTGCGGCTTTTTGCGTGATGTTCTGTTCCATTGCAGCTCGTTCCGTCATGTTTCGTTCTGTTGCGGCTTGTTCCGTCATTGCGAGGGCAGCTTGTTCCGTCATTGCGAGGGCGAAGCCCGAAGCAACCCAGCAAAAGCCGCTGGTTTGCTTCGCTACTTTGTAGCTCGCAATGACGGTGGCTTCGCCGCCGCTGGGCTGCGTCTCTGCGGTCGGCGGGAGGAAGGCTCGTCAGCATGGGGTGTCTCCGCTGCGGGGCTACGCCCCTCCGGTCGACAAGACGGCGCCGTTTTTTTAAGAGAGAGGGGAAAGGCAGCGGCGGCTCCGCCGCCGCTGCCTTTCCCCCGACCCCCACGTGGGGGTCGTCTTGTCGACCGAAGCAAAGCGGGCGTTAGACCGCTTTGCGGAGCGGAGACACCTCATGCTAACACGCCTTTCCTGCACAACTATCACATCTCCGCATGCAGGTATACAACCCATGTCACCAATGGCCGCATACCTACCGCGCGGGACGCGGGAAGCATGGCCGGTTCTACCGAGCGATGCAATCCTAACGGATTGCCAGGGCAAAATAATGAACAATGAATAATGAACAACGAAAGAAAAATAATTACAAACAAAAAATTAAAAAAAGCATGAAAACAAAAAACATTTGTTTTAGCCTGCTCGGCCTGGTGGCCTTGAGCAGCAGTTGTGCAACCGATTTGTATCAGAACAGTCCGTTGCAGAGTAGTGGGAGAGAGATTTCCTTCAAGACGTTCGCGGACAAACAGCTCCGAGCGAGTGTGACCACCGCAGAAGCGATGACTTCGTTCACCACCTCGGCGTGGAGCCATCCTGCCGCAAGTGCTTATGACGGTTATGTGCTGAACGGCGTGACTGTAACACGCGGCGAAGCGGGCGGGGCTAGTACTTGGGACTATTTCCCCAAAGCCAACTGGCCGACAAAAGACTCGGTCGATTTCTTTGCTTATTCGCCCGCGTCAAGTGTGAATGTCACGGTTGGTTTGAAAAAGGATGTGTCCACAGTCACGACCCCTCCTGCCACCGGCCCCGAGATTCAATACACCGTGCCGGGATGGGTTGGCGATACGAATCACTCGGTTGATCAGCAAGAGGATTTCATGGTGACTAAAAGTGTGGATTTGACTTTTGCAAGCAGTCCAACCGTACAATTGAATTTCAAGCACGCGCTGTCGCGGATTGTGTTCAAGGCTCAAAATCAGAACAAAAACAAGAAGTATGTGATTAAAGAATTGGCATTAAGTAATTTGAAATCGAAAGGAACGCTCAACATGTTGGATTCGGTACCGAATGGCACGGATAGTTTTGATCATACTGCGGGTGAGTACAACGTTTCATGGAAAGCACAACACGATTCGGTGACATACAAAGTGGATCTTGGAGACACGTATGTGCTTGTGCCTTTCGGCACCGCGAGCACCGCTTATACCGATGTTACCAATGCGAGTAACGGTTTGATGGTGTTGCCGCAAGAAACCGTGTTGGGAGCCTTCACCGGAAGCACGCCGGAATATGGCACGGTCGCCGAAATAGACGGCTCGCTGCCAGATGCTTCTTATTTGTACGCCATCGTTGCCGAAGTGGATTACCTCACCAACAAGACGGTGAATACGCGTCAGGTTGTTTTCCGGTTGCACGACCCGGCGAACAAAGCGCAAGGCATCGTGTTTGAAGCCGGTCGGCAATATACGTTTTTGTTGACATTAGGCTTGGACGGCGAAGAGATTGCGTTCTCTATTCCGGATGTGACAATATTTAGTGAGAATGCAGTGGTGGGTGCGCCGTGGCTATGCGGCCACCCGATTAACGGTTATCCGACAGCGAATTATACCAATCCCGGTTTGGAAGATCTTTGCTGGACGACGCAAAATATTGCCGAAGGCATTCCAATGTCTAAAAGTTACGACCCAAGTGGTGCGAATCTATCGGGTCGTGGGTGGTATTACACTTGGTCGCAAGGTGCCGATGCGTGCCAATCCCTCGGTGTGGAATGGTCGATGCCATCGTTGACCCAGTGGGGGCGCTTTAATACTGCCGCGACTTCAACAGACGGCCTCGCAGGTACTTCCGGATCGAGGGCTGACTATGAACTTGCATGGATGAACACTGATGCTTATGCCGGTTCGGTGCCGCTGCGGACGTGGGGTACCTGAGGGGTAAACACTGGGTGGCGCGTCAATGATAATGATTACACTGTTATGTCGACTGGCACTAGCGGAGACCCAATAAACGTGTGGGTCAACGAGGAACTGCCCAACGCTGCGAAGGGGTGGCCCGTGCGGTGCGTGCGAAATTTATAGGGTGGTGGTGTGCGCTTTCCCGCGCGACGGTCGATTTTTGACCTCTCAGCAAGGCTCTGCCTTGCTGAGAGGAACGTCACGTCCATAATCAAATGGGGTTTTCCGACGAAATCCTATTGAAACGGGAAAAAGCTCGCAGCCAGATAATTGAAGCAAAACACTGATTCGTTTGGGAGTCAGTGCTTTGCTTTTTTATTGTTAATCATTAGGCACACTACCAAACCACAAAAAGCGCCATAGGGCGTAATGAGCAAACAATTTCTGACTTTGTCCCGCGGGACAAGGGACGAAAGTCAAGTGGTATGATTGCGGATAATCATGTTAAATTTTAATGCGTTGGCCCTGCTTGTCATCGCAGATGACCCATATACCCTATTTTTTCAACTTTCGTGCAAAGTATAAGGCGACAAGCAAAGCCACGCCCATGGCGATGCGCTCGCACCATATTTGGAAATTCTCCCATCCTGAAGGCGGCTCTTTTATTTTCACTTCTTTAACTACTTCCACCGGATAGGGTACGCGGATGGTGTCGGTCATCACAACGGAATCACGCACAATCTTATCCCGATACAAATATTTGTACTTCTCAAAAATCAGCGTGTCGCCCTTTTCTTTGACGAAAATTGAATCATACACTGCGATTGAATCGTAAATGTAATTGTCCCGATACTCCGTTTTGACATTTTCAACCGGGATGTATTTGTATTGAGTTTTGCAAGATGTACACAGGCACAGTAGCAGAAATGTAATTGCTGCAGGTAAAATTATTGTTCTCATTGAATTGATTTTTTGATTTTTGTTTGCAAGCTGAAGCCTGCCTCAATGTCTGCGATGTTGGCAGGCGTTCCGTCGACACGGTGATTTCGCCTTGAAAGAAATCGGTGTTTTTCCGAATGTTCAACGGATTGTTGTTTCTTAGTCCTCGTGATTTCATGATTTTTCTTGTTTGTTTGAATTTAAGTAACTGATTAATGCTTGTATATCTTCTTTATTTTCAAAGAGTTTTAACAGCACTTTCGGTATTTCCTGCACGCTTTTGTCTTCCTGTTTGATGTTTTCAAACACCGATTTAGCTTCTACGGCAATAATGCCAATCGCACCGATGACGGTAAAATAGGGCATTTTCAAAATTACACTTGCCACCACATCGGCGATTGAAAGCAGCATCATCAAACCAAAGTAGCCGGTTAGTATCGCCTGCCATTATTGATGGTATAAAAAGTAGATTCATATTGTTTGTTTTTTTATCAGTTAGTAAAAAAGCCGCCCGGATGGAGCGGCTTTCGCAAGAAATAGAATAATTTCCTTTGCTTATGGGATTTCGCAGATGCCCAGATACTTACTGTTTGACACTTGTTTGCCGTCTTCGGAAATGAAACCGATGTAAGCATAAACATCATCGCCTTGCCACTGTTCAGGAGCGAACATTTGCTGCCTTTCTGCCGAACGGGGATTGCCTGCGGTGATGCTCAACACTTCGGCTTTACCGAAGTTAAAGAGCACTAACAACGCTTTGTCGGTTGCTTGAGCAGAACCCAGCCCCGAATTGTTAGACCAATGGAAGTTTACCTCGAAGTCGGCGGGTCCGGTATCGGCTTCTGTGTAGTCGGGTAAAGGCAGCCTGCCACGCGAAACCAACACTTTGCTTTGGTCAATGGCATAATCTAAGGGCGATGTCCCTGTGATAGCATTGGCAAGCGTGTAAGCCTTTGCTGCATTAAACGGCAATTGTTTTTTTGCATACAGTTTGAAGCCTGTGCGCAAAAAGTCGTTCAACGGCTGCAAAAAGTGAAGTGCTACAGCAAATTTTGTGCGTTGGTTTACCTGTCCTTCCGTGCGTGGATTGTGGACGTGCTGCGGAATGCCACGCATGTAGTTGATGCCTTTCCAATGTGAGCCGATGACGGTTCCGACTTTGCCGGAAAATCCGCCTAAAACACCTTGTTTAATTGTTCCCATTTTGTAATTTTTTTGAGGGTGAAATAATGATTTTACTTGGACTTGGTACGGAGATGGTACGGACTTGTTCCTAATTCGACTGCTCTCAAATATCCTTATCCGATGGCAAAATTACTGCTTGTTTGGAGTGTTTTTTTATTATTGGTATCGTATGCTTTTGCTTGCTGCATTTTGCGTATAAAAGCTGAGCCTATTTCACAATATCCTCCAAATATTAGGGTGGAGGATTTGGAGGATTTGAAACAGCACAAAGAAACATAGCAGAAATATGCAAATGGTAAATAGCGGTGGGCTGGTACTAAAAGAAAACAGCGATAAAATGAATTACCACTGTCAAATTATCTATATTTGTTATCTTTCTATTTGTTCTTACCGTGACACTGCTTGTACTTTTTGCCACTTCCACAAGGGCAAGGGTCGTTTCTGCCAGGCTCCTTTTCTTTGATAATAGGTGTGTGCATTTTTTGATTATACTCTTCTACATAATCCGTATCGTGCGTAGAAGGGACTTGAAACGAAAACTTTGTTTTGTATTGTGAGGTTGTAACCGAAAAATCACCTCGTGAAATAATATCCATTCCAATCAAAACGTCAGTATCGTTCAAAACGCCCTCAGTTACTCTTAATGTTGAAAACGCAACTTTATTTGGCAAAAGAATGTTGATTGAGTAAGTGTTTACAGTAGATTCGCCGTTAGCGTGAAAAACTCTTGCCTTACCTGTAGATTTCAGACCTAATGCTTGCACAACATTTGTAGAAACAACAGACCCCATTGCGCCAGTATCCCACAATGCCTTAAACTCTCTAATAGGTGGGTGTTTTTGACCTTGCTGTAATGTAGGATTGTATGCCTCGCAAATTCCACAATTAGTTTCTAATGCACTGGCTATTCCATGATATTTTACTGTAAACGCTTGCGGTGTGCTACTCATAAATTTAGGCAAAAACTACTCGTGAATGAAATGTTTGAGTATAAGCATCTTCTCCCTCGGTACATTCCTGAATTAAAAAAGTCCCCAACTCATATGTTCCAACAGATTGAAACAATGCTTGTTCATAACTGTCGTAATCGCCAACAACTTTGTCACCAACGATAACAATAAAACGATTGTTGTATTTTTTCAACAATTCACCCTGATTGTCAAGATAATATTTAAATTCTTTGTCAAGCATAAATTACATATTTATATTTTGAGAGAGTACAAAGGTACAAAAAATATCAATACAAATTCCAAAAATATTTTTGAAACTCGTTTATTTTTTGTCATTTCCTGATTTAGGTTAACTGTCTTCTATCTTATTGCGAATAAAAGTTGACTATGATTTATACTTATAACTGATATTTATTTTAACAGGCGTTTTAACGGCATGGAAACAACATTTGAAGATACAGTCGGGTGCCGTTGTTTCAAATAATCAATAAGTTTTTTTCGTGTAAATTGCTTATTGTGTGCTGCAAAATTTAGTATGTCGGCGTTTGTAATCATTCGCTAAAATTGTTTTATCGCTGCAAAGATATAACATTTTTGGCAATAAATAGCGTTTGTTGCCAAAAATGTTATATTTTTTCTGCTCTCCCGACTAGCCTCTGACGAAAAAGTTGGCACAAAAAAGGTCCGGTGATAGTAGAAAGGTATTTTTCGCTCTCGTTAGAAGATATAATCAACACTAAAAGATATGCGAATGAAGCCCATAGTTTGGGGTTGACTTCGGTGCGTTGTCATTAGCACAACGCAGGCTGGGGCCTACGCCGGACAACTCTGCAAATTAATTATTACGCTACGGTGAACAAGGTTATTACTGTAACCCGAAGGTAACCGGCAAGTTAAACCACACTCGCACGGCGTGACCGTTGTTCTTGCCCGGTGTCCAACGTGGCATCTTTTTGACCACACGCTGTGCTTCCTTGTCAAGGCTGGGGTCTAACGGGCGGAGTATTTGCACTTCGCCGACAGAGCCGTCCTTTTCAACCACGAAGCGCAGGATTACCTTGCCCTGAATACCCTGTTCCGCCGCTACGGGTGGATAGGAGATATTTTTCGACAGCCACCGGGGAATTGAGTCGTTGCCACCGGGGAAAGTCGCGTCCACTTCCACGTGGTCGTAAACCTTTTCCGGCTCGTCCGGCTCGTCCTCTAAGTTCTGTCAGTTCTGTCAGTTCTGTCAGTAACTCGGACTCCATAATTATACAACGATGAAAAAAAATTCAAAAAACCTGATGAAATTAAAAATTATTTCCTAACTTTGCAGCGTGAACTCGCGAGTTAAACAACATCCTTGTGAAACTCGGCAATTAAAATTATATGAAACACCCATGACGGATTTTAGTATAATTCGTTGTGAATCAAACAAATAAAAAAATATAAACAGATGAAGAAGTCTTTTAAAGAAGTGCAACTGCACGCCGATTACGGCACGAGAGCAATGGAGTTCGGAAACCATTTCAAAAACGGGGCGAGTCTGAAAAGCCATACGGGGGTGAGAGAATAATGAATTTGAAAACAAAATTTTTATTGGGCGCGGGCTTGATGACTGGCGCGTTTGTATTGAACAGTTGCGAAGACGAACACATTGAAACCCAGGCGGAAAAAGACGCCAAGGCAAAAATTACTTTGCAAAATTCCGTCCGCAATTCTCTTAATTATCTTTTGAATGTTGCATCTCCTGAATTAGGTGCGGTTTATTATTCAGGTTTTAACAATTATTTTGTTGATTATCCTGAATATACAGCGACTGAAGATTCTATTGCTAATCATAATGGCACTATGAAATTTTGGAAAGGAGCAGCACCAACTGAACTTGCACCTGTAATGAATGATGTCGATTTGGTTATTGATTTATCGCGAATATGTAAAAAAATATATGCAGAATATAAAATAAAAATCCGCCAATGGCGGATTTTTTACAAGAATTATCACCCCACCCAAGACTTGCTTACGCGCGATAGACACGCGCGTAAGCCAAGCCTATCCCGCCCCATTCAGGGGCAGGATAGTTTTTCTTGATTTTGCGTGTTTGCAAAATCACTAGAAAAACTTGGGTGGGGTGACAGTGGGGTGATGGTGGAGTGATAATTCTTGGGTGGGGTGATTATTTATGATAAAATGCAAATTATGAAATATACCGAATCAACAATATCGCGTGCAAAAGAACTTCGCAAAAATATGCCAGATGCCGAACGAAAACTTTGGTTTGCTATAAACTATGACAAACTTGGCGTAAAATTCCGCCGGCAACAACCTATAATTTCCGGACGCAAAACTTATTATGTCGATTTCGTATGCCACGAACTGAAACTGGTCATTGAACTTGACGGGTCCCAGCACGAAACAATTGCTGCAATTAAATACGATAATCAACGCACCGACAATATAACATCGCAAGGATACAGAATTATAAGAATCCCAAACGAGTATATTTATAAAGAACTGGATTCTGTGGTTTATCATCTTAAACAAATAATAGGCGGCGATATTAACGCGAATGATTATTTCCCAGATAAATATAAATTGGGGACTTCTAAAAATTACTTTTTTCTCGCGCGGAGTTATTGTCCGACTCTTTTAAGAGGAGACTATCCAAGATGAAACGAAGTCCATTAATCCCACCTGAAATAATCACTGCAAATTTATTCAAA
>BNTP01000050.1 GCA_025996695.1 Bacteroidia bacterium
ATTTTTTGGCGAGAATGAGAAGAAAATCGAAGTGTTACTCAAAGAGCGTAGAAATGCTCCAATTATCCTTGCTGTTGCTCATGCATCATAGAAACGGAACAATTTCTATATTTAATTAGCAATGCCAGATACTTTACCATAACTCGTTTTTGGCGGCAAAGGTACAAAAAATATACGGCTTGTCAAAATTAACTGAACACTAGTGATGTTGTATCTATGACGACAGCGGACTCGGGCGACTTGAATGGAACAATTTGTGTTGGTACTTTGAGCCACTAAATCAAAAAAAACTCCGATTAATGCGGCCTACGAGGGGGTGAATACTACATTCTGCCTTGTTTAGAGGGACATTCATGCCCATAAACGTTGGGGGTTTCCCGAGAAAACCTATCAGGACAAACAAAAACAAACCAAATCTATTGAAGAAAAGCACTGACTCGTCGGGGAGTCAGTGCTTCTTTTTATAAATAGATGATCTGAACGCAAAATTAACACCAAACCGCTTGGAAAATTCAAAAAGAAGTTGTATCTTTGCAAAATAATTGCAAAAACAAAAAATAGTACAACAACAGTAAAAACAAAAAACGAGGCAAGAGCAGAGCACATTGTGTCTGATTCGGGCACGAAGAAGAAATCAAAATTCACAGAGTTTTAGGAAAGATATCCCAATGGCACCACAATCATTTTTGAGAGATGTGCAGTACTGATCATTAGCAGCGACTTAGGGCAACCTTAAAATTACGGCATTTCGCTACGGTTGCGTTGAATACATGCGGTACTGCCGCTTGCCCCCGCCGATATATGCCCCAAAGCAAAGCAAAATGCCACAAAAAATTGCGTATTCAAAATAAAATGCTTAACTTTGCGCGATTTTAATATAAAAATGAATGCAAAATGAAAGAATTTGGACTTTATTTGCCTGAAAATGAGCACGATGCGTGTGGGGTGGGGCTGCTGGTCGATATAAAGGGGAATAAATCCCACGATATTGTCGAAAAGGGCTTGCAGGTGCTTGAACACATGCTGCACCGCGGTGCGGAAAGTGCCGACAATAAGACCGGCGACGGCGCGGGGATTACGTTGCAAATTCCGCACGAGTTTATCCTCTTGCAGGGTATTCCTGTTCCCGAAAAGGGGAAATATGGCACCGGACTTGTTTTTCTTCCGAAAGACGCAGACCAGGCGGCTTTGTGTTTGGAAGTGTTTAAAAACAGCATTGAGCAGGAGGGGCTGAAATTGCTTGCCGTGCGCGATGTGCCGGTCAATAGCGACATTTTGGGCGAGATTTCCCGTGCCAACGAACCTGTCGTGAAGCAGGTGTTTGTGGTGGGCGAGGAGCGTCCCGACGTGCTGGAGCGCAAATTGTATATTGCCCGCAAGAAGATGGAAAAGAAAATTCTCAAATCGTCGCTCGACGACAAGCGCAGTTTTTATATCGTGAGCCTTTCCACGCAGCGGATTGTGTATAAGGGGATGCTCACCTCCACGCAGTTGCGCGACTATTTTGCCGACCTCACGAATCCCTATTTCACAAGTGCGCTGGCGTTGGTGCATTCGCGTTTCAGCACCAACACATTCCCGAGTTGGGATTTGGCGCAGCCGTTCCGTCTGTTGGGACACAACGGCGAAATCAACACCATCCGCGGCAATCGCTACTGGATGGAAGCCCGCGAGAGTATATTGAAAGCCCCCGAATTGGGCAATCCCGACGATATTTTCCCGATTATTCAACCCGGAATGTCCGACAGCGCATCGCTGGACAATGTGCTGGAATTTCTCGTCATGGCGGGGCTTTCCGTCCCCCACGCGATGGCGATGCTGGTGCCGGAAAGTTGGAACAGCAAAAATCCGATTTCCGACGAGTTGAAGGCTTTTTACGAATATCACAGCATCGAGATGGAGCCGTGGGATGGTCCCGCCACGCTCTTGTTTACCGACGGACGCTATGCCGGAGGGATGCTCGACCGAAACGGACTGCGCCCCGCGCGCTATCTGATTACGCACAACGACATTATGGTTGTGGCATCCGAAGCGGGCGTTTTGCCGTTCGAAGCGGTGGAAATAAAGAAAAAAGGGCGGCTTCAACCCGGTAAAATGCTGCTGATTGATACCGTGAAAGGCACCGTGAAGTACGACGCCGAATTGAAAGCCGAACTCGCCAATGCGCATCCTTACCGCGACTGGCTGGAAAAAAACCGCATCAGTCTGGATAAAATCTCGTCCGGACGCACCGTTAAATACGACATCGAAAATCTGAACGCCCAACTCAAAGCGTTTATTTACACCAAGGAGGATGTCGAAAAAATCATCGTCCCGATGGCAACGGAGGGCAAGGAGCCGATTGGCTCGATGGGCAACGACACGCCGCTGGCGGTGCTGTCGGACAAGCCGCAACTGCTGTTCAACTACTTCCGCCAACTCTTTGCGCAGGTTACGAACCCGCCGATAGACCCCATCCGCGAAGAACTGGTGATGTCGCTGGCGTTGTATATCGGCTGTCAGGAAGCCAACGTGCTGGTGCCCACGCCGGAATTGTGCAAGATGGTGCGCCTCCACACGCCGGTCATCACCAACCTCGAACTTGATATTTTGACCCACTTGGGCTACAAAGGCTTCCGCTCGCTGACCGTCCCGATGCTGTTCGACGTTACGAAGCCGGAAAAAGGCGCGGCAAGTCTGGCGGAAGCGGTCAATAACCTCTGCCAACGCGCCGAGAAAGCCGTGGACGAGGGCTATCACTACATCATATTGAGCGACCGGGGCGTGAACGCCAAGCAGGCGGCAATCCCCTCACTGTTAGCCGTTTCCGCCATCCACCACCACCTGATTGAGAAGCGGAAGCGTATGCAAATCGCCATCGTGGTGGAAACCGCCGAGGCGCGCGAAGTGAACCACTTTTCGCTCCTCTTCGCTTTCGGAGCCACCGCCGTGAATCCCTATATGGCATTCGCCATTCTGAACGAAAAAGTGAAGACGCACGAAATCCAATTGGATTATCACACCGCCGAAAAGAATTATATCAAATCCGTCAATAAGGGACTGCTGAAAGTGCTGTCCAAGATGGGAATTTCCACATTGCGAAGTTACAGAGGTGCGCAAATATATGAAGCAGTGGGGATTAGCCAACAAACTTTAAACATTTACTTCAGGGAAATGACCTCGCGCTTTGAGGGCATCGACTTGGCGGACATTGCGCGGGACGTGCTGATTTGCCATCAGGAGGCGTTTAATGCCGCCACCGTGGAAACGGGACTAAAAACCGCCGGAATCTACACCTTCCGCACCGACGGCGAACTCCACGCCTGGAATCCCGAAACCATCTCAAAACTGCAAATAGCGACCCGTTTGGGTGATTACAAACTCTTTAAGGACTATACCCAAATCGTCGATAATCGGCGACCCTGCTTCCTGCGCGATTTTATGACCTACAAGCGCAATCCGATTGATGTTTCCGAAGTGGAGTCGGTAGAAGCCATCACGAAGCGGTTTGTGTCCGGCGCGATGTCGTTTGGCTCCATCAGCAAGGAGGCGCACGAGGCATTGGCGATTGCGCTGAACACCCTGCACGGGCAGAGCAACACCGGCGAGGGCGGCGAAGACCCCGAACGCTTCAAAACAGGCGAAGACGGGCTGAACCGACGGTCGGCAATCAAGCAGATTGCCTCCGGGCGGTTTGGTGTAACGGCTGAATATCTGGTCAATGCCGACGAACTGCAAATTAAGGTCGCCCAAGGCGCAAAACCCGGCGAGGGCGGTCAGTTGCCCGGCTTCAAAGTCAATCAAATCATTGCGAAAACGCGCCATTCCATTCCGGGAATCACCCTGATTTCGCCGCCACCGCACCACGATATTTATTCGATAGAGGACTTGGCGCAGTTGATTTTCGACCTGAAAAACATCAATCCCGAAGCCCGCGTATCTGTGAAATTGGTGGCAGAAAGTGGGGTAGGAACTATTGCCGCCGGTGTAGCGAAAGCCAAAGCCGATATGATTTTGATTAGCGGCTCGGAAGGCGGAACGGGAGCAAGCCCGATAAGTTCCATCAAGCACGCCGGCATTTCGGGCGAACTCGGCTTGGCAGAAACGCAGCAGACGCTGGTCTTGAACAACCTGCGGGGCTATGTGCGCCTGCAAACAGACGGTCAGTTGAAAACAGGCAAAGACATACTCGTATCCGCATTGCTGGGTGCCGAAGAATTTGGCTTCGCCACGAGTGCGCTGATAGTGCTGGGCTGCGTGATGATGCGCAAATGCCACCTCAACACGTGCCCGGTGGGTGTGGCAACGCAGGACGAAAAACTCCGCGCCCGCTTCAAAGGCAAACACGAATATCTCATAAACTATTTCACCTTCCTCGCCGAAGAAGTGCGCGAACATCTGGCACAAGCAGGCTTCCGCACGATGGACGAAATCATCGGTCGCGCCGATTTAATCGAAATCCGTAAGGACTTGGAAGCCAACCCAAAAGCCGATAAACTGGATTTTTCCAAGATAACGCATTTTGTCAAAAACGGCAACGACCTACGCTGCACGAAAACGCAAGACCACAAAATAGACAGTGTCTTAGACCGCGAAATAATCCGCAAGACGAAGCCCGCCATCGAAAAATCGCTGCCGGTGGAGATGGACGTAACAATAGCCAACACCGACCGCGCCGTGGGAGCGATGCTGTCGGGCGAAATCGCCAAACGCTATGGCAACGCCGGCTTGCACGCCGGCACGATAACCGTCAGTTTCAAAGGCTCGGCAGGGCAAAGTTTCGGCGCATTCCTGGCAGCCGGCATCTCGTTCAACCTGGAAGGCGAAGCCAACGACTATTTGGGCAAAGGACTGTCGGGCGGTAGAATAGCCGTGGTGCCGCCCAAATTCAGCGATTTCGCGCCCGAAGAAAACATCATCGCGGGCAACACCCTCCTCTATGGCGCAACCTCCGGCGAGGTATATATCAACGGCAAGGTAGGCGAACGCTTCTGCGTGCGCAATTCGGGTGCCATAGCGGTGGTAGAAGGCGTGGGCGACCACTGTTGCGAATATATGACCGGCGGGCGCACAGTGGTCTTAGGCACCACCGGCAAAAACTTCGCAGCCGGAATGAGCGGCGGCTTGGCATACGTGCTCGACACAAAAGGCGACTTCGACTACTTCTGCAACATGGAAATGGTGGAACTAACCCTGATAGAAGACAAATCGGACAGCACAGAACTCCAACAACTAATCACCAAGCACCACCAAGCCACCCAAAGCCCACTGGCAAAGCGCATCCTGGACAATTGGGAAGAACACCTCAAACACTTCATCAAAGTAACCCCAATTGAATACAAGAAAGTCTTGCAGGAAGAGAAGATGGAGGCGATTAGGAAGAAGATTGAGATGGTTGAGTCGGATTATTAATAAATTTGAGGAAAAATCTCAAAAAAATCACATAATTCAATGATTTATCAAAAATAATATCTAACTTTGCGGAATAATTTCAAATTGATAAAAAAATGATAATTAAATTTACTGTTGGAAATTTTCTTTCGTTCAATGAGCGAAGAACACTTGATTTTGAGGCGCAAGGAATTTCGGAATTGAAGCAAAATGTGATTCCGAGCCATAAACTTCTGCGGTCTATTGTTGTCTATGGGGCTAATTCAAGTGGGAAAAGCAATTTGATTAAAGCATTACACAGGATGCGCGATTTGGTTTTAAACTCGGTAAAATTAAACGATTCCGACGAATTAGAGTTTACTCCATTTTTACTTTCCGCAGAAAATAAAAATACACCTACTTTTTTTGAAGTTATCTTTAGTACAGACAATAAAAAAATCAGATATGGCTTTGAGTATAGCCAAACAAAAATTGTAAATGAATGGCTTTTTACCGGCAAAAGTTCCAAGACAGAGAAGGCTCTTTTCATAAGAACAGAAGAAGGTATTGGTGTTTCAGACCAATTTGAAGAAGGACAAGGGAAAGAAGAAGCAACGAATGAAAATCGGCTTTTTATTTCCTTGGTGGCTCAACTTGGCGGAGTTATTTCAAAGCAAATAATGGAATGTTTTAGGAATTATTCGGTTTTATCCGGCGTTACTCATAAGGATTACATAAATATGCTGTTTGTCGGCAGCAAAGAATCTTTGTCACTCTTTCAAACGCTAAAATTAGGCTTTAGTGGAGTGGAAATTATTGAAAAAGAAATGTTGGGGAAAACAACGGTAGCCATTAAAACCATCCATAATAAATATGATAAAAATGGAAAAATAACAGATACTGTTTTATTAGATAGCGTGGAAAATGAATCCGAAGGAACAAAAAAGATAATGGATTTATCAGGTCCGATTTTTGACACATTACTATTGGGTAATGTATTGATAATTGATGAGTTGGATTCAAAATTGCATCCGTTAATTACCATTCAGATAGTCAATTTGTTTAATAACCCGCAAACAAACCCTAACAACGCACAGCTCTTGTTTGCTACACACGATACAAATTTGTTAGATGCAGATTTGTTTAGACGCGACCAAGTTTGGTTTACAGAAAAGGACGATAGAGAGCAAACCGATTTGTATTCGCTTTATGATTTCAATTTTCCCGATGGCTCCAAAGTCAGAAATGATGCCAATCTTGAGAAAAATTACATTCGGGGCAGATATGGAGCTATACCTTTTATTACCGATTAAAAACCAAACAATATGGCAAAAGTAAGAAAAATTGATAATGCTTTACAGAAAAAGTTCGCGTATAAAAGCAATAAAAAGAAAGCGAATAGAGATATAAGAGTCTATTTTCTAATAGTTTGTGAGGGTGAAAAAACGGACCCTAATTATTTCAACAGCTTCCCAAAACAGATTGGTAATATTATTTTAGATGTAAAATGCGATGGAGGGGGAATAAATACGCTGAAAGTTGTGGAAAAAGCCATTGACTTGAAGGATAAGTCAATGAAGGATAAGTCTGTGCAAAAATATGACAGAGTATGGGCAGTGTTTGATAAGGACAGTTTCAAGTCTAATGCGTTTAACAATGCTATTCTAATGGCAAAAAGCCATAATATTGGTTGTGCTTGGAGTAATGAAGCCTTTGAACTGTGGTATTTATTGCATTTTCATAACCGGGTTACAGCAATGAGTAGAGATGAGTATAAAAGAGCCATCGAAAAAGCGATAAACGACCAAATCAAAAATAAAAAGCAATTGTTTAGATATGCAAAAAATGCACCTGATATGTACGCAACATTAGATAAATATGGTAATCAGGAGCAAGCGATTAAATGGGCAAAAAGTTTAGTTACAAATTTTGATAATGAAAAATTTGCAGAGCACAATCCGTGTACTTATGTTTTCAAATTGGTTGAAGAACTGATTGGAAAATCAGACGAATTGAACGAAGAAATCACGAAAAAATATAATAAAGGGGAGTAAAATCCCTATAATAAAATTCAAAAAAATGGGAAATTCAAAAGCATTTTTGACAATCAACAGGAAGGAGGCGGGCTACCGCCCCATCCACGAGCGCATTGCCGATTTTAGTGAGGTGGAGCAGACTTTGAATACGGAGGACAGGATTTTGCAAGCCTCCCGCTGTATGGAGTGTGGCGTGCCTTTCTGCCACTGGGCGTGTCCGCTGGGCAATGTTATTCCGGAGTGGCAGGATTTGTTGTTTAAGGGCAAGTGGGCGGAGGCTTACGCGCTGCTGGCTTCGACCAACAATTTCCCCGAATTTACGGGGCGCGTGTGTCCGGCTCTGTGCGAGAAAAGTTGCGTGCTGAACTTGGAAAATCAGCCGCTGACGATTCGCGAAAACGAGGTGGCAATCACGGAACACGCCTTTCAGGAAGGCTATGTCAAACCTCGTCCGCCCGCGTCGCGCACGGGGAAGACGGTTGCCGTCGTCGGCTCCGGTCCTGCCGGATTGGCGGCGGCGGATATGCTGAATCGGCAAGGGCATTCCGTCACGGTCTATGAAAAAGACGAATCCATCGGCGGATTGCTGCGTTTGGGCATCCCCGATTTCAAACTGAACAAGGACATTATCGACCGGCGGCTGGCTATTCTCAAAGAGGAGGGCATCCGGTTTGAGACCGGCGTGGAGGTAGGCAAAGCCGTGTCTGCCGCTCAATTGCTGGCTCAATTTGATGCCGTTTGTCTGGCTATTGGTGCGGGCGTTCCGCGCGATTTGCCGATAGAAGGGCGGAATTTGAGCGGCATTCACTTCGCTTTGGACTTTTTAAAGCAGCAAAACCGGACGGTTGCCGGTCAGACCACACCGTCGGCGCAGCAGATTTCTGCCAAGGGCAAAAAAGTGCTGGTCATCGGCGGCGGCGACACCGGCTCTGACTGTGTGGGCACGTCTATCCGCCAAAAAGCGACCTCTGTAACACAGATTGAGATACTCCCGCAGCCGCCCGAAGACACTAATCCCGATACGCCCTGGCCTAATTATCCCAATATCCTGAAAACGTCGAGTTCGCACAAGGAGGGCTGCACGCGCCGCTGGTCGCTGGCTTCCAAGCGATTTATTGGCGAAAACGGCGCATTGACCGGCGTGGAAGTCGTGGAAGTGGAATGGACGAAGGACGAATCGGGATGCTTCACGATGCACGAAACGGGCAAGCCGGAGGTTATTCCGGCGGATTTAGTACTCCTGTGTATGGGATTTACCTCGCCGGTGCACGACGGCTTGCTGGACGATTTGGGCGTGAAATACGACGCGCGCGGCAATGTAGAAGCCGTAAAAGCCAACGAATCGTCCGTGAAAAAAGTGTTTGTGGCGGGCGACGTAACGCTCGGCGCAAGTCTGGTGGTGCGCGCCATCGCTTCGGGGCGCAAAGCGGCGGAAATCATTAAATTCTATACATAAGACATTCCATATCTTTGAGATATGGAATGTCTACGGAAACCCCTCTCACCCGAAGCAAAAATCAGCCGCTTCGCATGAAAATGCGAAGTTCAACGGTCAAAAATCGACCGTTTTGCGGGAACTCATAGACCTGAATCCTACATGTCGCGAACGCACCTCACACTAACGGCATCATCACTGTTCGACATAGAACCAAATTCGAGTACATTACCCGCATATGACATTGAAGCGTAAATGCCACCGGCGCGGGTGGATGACCACCACATAGCATCGTCTCCAGCCCATCCGGTAAACTCTGGCACACCAGCGGCAGCCCCGACCGCAGCATCGATGTGGTAACCCGCACCCAAGGTGCCATTCCAATAACTTTGGTGAAGGGCAGCATTTCCGCTTGTGTAACGACCGGGTTGCAGCGAGGCATACGCCGCTTTTAGAGCCGCCCACTGTGTATCATCAGGCAAATACCAATCCGCCCCAAGTTCTTTACAGGCTGCGTCGGCCTGCGACCACGCATAGTAATACCCGCGTTCGCCTTTAGTTGGGGCAGGCGTGATCGTCCCTGTATCATCTATGTAGGTGTCATAACTTGCGGTGCCTTCGGCAATATTTTGCGTTGTCCAGCAAAGATCTTCTATACCCGGATTATTATAATTCGCTGTCGTATAACCTTTAATCGGGTGCATGCCGCATAACCACGGTACATAATCCACCGCATCCAGATTAAAATCCGTCACCGACGGAATAGAGAACGCAATCTCTTCGCCGTCCAAGCCCAATGTCAGCAAGAACGTATACTGTCGACCGGCTTCAAACACGATGCCTTGCGCTTTGTTTGCCGGGTCGTGCAGGCGGAAAACCACTTGACGCCTGTTCACCGTGTCGTTGGTGAGATAATCCACTTCGGAAACGGTCGCGTACAAATAGGACGCATCCGCCGGAGTAGCGTCTATTTCGGCGACCGTGCCATATTCCGGCGTGCTGCCGGTGAAGGCTCCCAAGATAGTTTCCTGCGGTAGCACCATCAGACCGTTACTCGCATTGGTAATCGCGGTGTAATCGCCACTCGCAGTGCCGGTGCCATAAGGCACAAGCACATTCGTGCTCCCAAGATCCACTTTGTATGTAACCGAATCGTGTTGTGCTTTCCAGGCAACGTCGTACTCACCCGCAGTGTGAGTAAAACTATCCGCTCCATTCGGTACCGAATCGAGCATGTTGAGCGTTCCCTTCGATTTCAATTTACTCAAAGCCAATTCTTTAATCACATACATCTTGTTTTTGTTCTGATTTTGTGCCTTGAACACAATCCGCGACAGGGCGTGTTTGAAATTCAATTGGACAGTAGGACTGCTTGCAAAAGTCAAATCCACACTTTTTGTAACCATAAAATCCTCTTGCTGGTCAATCGGACGACTGCCGCCGACCCATCCGGGCACGGTGTATTCAATCTCAGGACCGGTGGCAGGAGGCGTCGGGACTGTGGTCACATCCTTTTTCAAACCTGCCGTCACATTCACACTTGACGCGGGCGAGTAGGCGAAGAAATCGACGGAATCTCTTGCCGGCCAACTGGCTTTTGGGAAATAGTCCCAACTCGTAGCGCTACCATCTTCGCTGCGTGTTACAGTTACACCATTCAGCACATAGCCGTTGTAAGGATTTGCTGCACTGACCGCACCGTCAGAATGGCTCCATGCCGAGGTGGTGAACGAAGTCATCGACCCTGCGGTGGTTACACTCGCGCGGAGCTGCTTGTCCGCGAACGTCTTGAAGGAAATTTCCCTCTCACTACTCTGCACCGGATTGGATTGATACAAATCGGTTGCACAACTGCTGCTCAAGGCCACCAGGCCGAGCAGGCTAAAACATCTTAAATTTTTTGTCATAAGATACTTTAATTTAATTAATACTTTTTTCTATCTCTTTTTTCTTTCATTATTCGTTGTTAATTGTTCATTATTTTGCCCGGGCAATCCGTTAGGATTGCATCGCTCGGTAGAAACGGCCAAGCCTCACGTGCTCCGCATGCCGTAGGTATGCGGCCATTGGCGATTTGGGTTGCGTGCCTACGGCATGCAGCGCGGTGGGGAGGTACTGATTTTCTACCGAGCTGCCCATCCCTAACGGGATGGGGGCTAATCATCCCCTTGCGTGTTCCCTTTATTGTCATGTGATTGTTCATTATTAATTGTTCATTGTTCATTGTTAGCATGGGGTGTCTCCGCTCCGCAAAGCGGTCTATCGCCCGCTTTGCTTCGGTCGACAAGACGGCGGCATTTTTTTAAGAGAGGGAGGAAACGCAGCGACGGCGGAGCCGCCGCTGCGTTTCCTCTATTACCCCCCACGACGGCGCCGTCATGTTGACCGGAGGGGCGCAGCCCCGCAGTGGAGACACCCCATGCTGGCGAGCCTTCCTCCCGTCGATCGCCGTGGCGGAGCCCCGCAGCGGAGACACCCCATGCTGGCGAGCCTTCCTCATGTCGACCGGAGGGACGTAGTCCCGCGGCGGCACCGCCGCCGTCATTGCGAGCTACGAAGTAGCGAAGCAAACCAGCGGCTTTTGCTGGGTTGCTTCGGGCTTCGCCCTCGCAATGACGGAACAGGCCGCAACGGAACGAAACTTGACGTAACGAGCTGCAACAGAACGA
>BNTP01000051.1 GCA_025996695.1 Bacteroidia bacterium
TGGTGTAAAGCGAATGGCTGCATTGACCACTCCCGACGGATAAATTTTGTACTCAACGATGTAATTATTTTGCGTAGGCAATTGATAATCAACAGAAACGAAAGCAACGCCTTTTTCTACTCCACCACTTGCCGATGCCACTTTGAAGTTTTTACCGGCTTGTTTCCAAATTTGCAAACGCTTAGGTGCGCCATTGCCGTAATCGTTATCGGTTGGTGCACGCCAGAAGTTGGGTTGGATACCAAATTCTTCTGTAAAGTACTCTGTCCCATCCACTTTGTAGGAAGTTACTACACCTTTGGCTTTGTCAAACACAAAATTGACTTTGGGAGAAGAGATCGTTATATTGAAACTCGTTTCTTTGACCGCAAATTCAGATTTAGTGTTTGAAGTATAGGCTTTTTTCTCGGCTGCAAAGGGCAATATAAACTGTTCGTGAGCGATGGAATAACCTGCCGGCAAAAAGTTTTCTGCTTCTTTTGTCAACACATCAAAAGTGAGAAAATATTCCATGCCCGGTTGTGCTTTTAATTTAGAAATCGGAAGGGTGACCGTTGTTTCTTCTTGCGGCTTCAAGTCCAATTTCAAGATGCCTTGCACCACAGATGTCGCATTTACCGAATACGTATATTTAATGGTGTATTTCGATAAATCGGTAAAATAGAAACGGTTTTTGACTTTTATTTCTCCTTTCGTCAAGTCTACTGCCTCGAAAGCCACATTTTGATGCACATATTTCACTTCTGCCATCGCCGGATGTGGATTTTGGTCGGGATTGACGATGCCATCGGCAACAAAATTACCGTCTGAGGGTTGGTCTTTTCCGAAGTCGCCGCCATACGCCCAAATTTCTTTGCCATCTTTCTTGAATTTCACAGCGTGGTCAATCCATTCCCAAATAAATCCACCTTGCAAAATCGGATATTTGTAAATCGCCTCCCACTGATCCCACAAATTTCCGCTGGAATTGCCCATCGCGTGTGAATATTCCGAAGGGACAATCGGGATTGCAATATTTCTTTGTCCGCTCCGATGTTCCGCACGACCGCCGCTTTTGGCAACAGATTCTAACCAATCTGCCGACGGATATTGTGGCACATACATGTCGGAGTTCCACTCCCAACCGGCTCTTTCATAGCAGATTGGACGCGCCATGATGTCTTTATCCAAATCTTTCAGCAGGATATATCCGGCATAAAAATTGTAGCCGTTGCCCGCCTCGTTGCCCATCGACCAAATCGTGACTGACGGATAATTTTTGTTGCGCTCAAACATATTCCGGAAGCGCGAAAGATGGCTTTCCAAATAGTCGAGATTGTCGCCCAAAGTACCTCGCTTGTTGCCGTCTTCATGCCCCACAGAACCTTTGCGGAAATCATCAAAAAAGCGGGTGTAGTACATCCCGTGCGATTCGACATTCGCCTCGTCATAGACATAAATGCCATATTCGTCGCACATTTCATAAAACCGGCGGTCTTGCGGATAATGGCTTAAACGCACGGCATTCACATTATTTAATTTCATGAGTTCAAAATTGCGCCGCATGTTTTCCGGTGTCAGATAATGACCGGTTTCTACGGTTTCGTGAATGTTAACTCCTTTTAATTTAATGGGTTGTCCATTCACATAAAACAAATACAAGCGTTTGTCATTCACTTTTTCGCCGCTGTCCTTGATTTCTATTTTACGAAATCCCACATGGAAAGGCACCACTTCGGTCAACTGTCCGTTTTCTTCTACCGACATCAATAAGGTGTAGAGATTAGGCGTTTCCGATGTCCACGTTGCCACATTATTGATGGCATAATCGAAATTAGCGGTCGTTTTGCCTGCCGCGTTTACCGCAACGGCTTGGTTGCCGGAAGTCACCACATTGCCCTTGGCATCTTTCAACGCATATTTTACCGTCACATTTTTATTCGCTTTTTGATTGTTTTTCAAATCAACAGCCAATTTGAAAATACCGTTTTTATAGGTATCATCCAAAGTAGATACAATCCGAAAATCCTTAATTGCCGTTTTGGGTTGCGACCAAAGGAACACGTCGCGTTCGATACCGCTCACGCGCAAAAAATCCTGACATTCGAGCCAAGAGCCTGTGCTCCAACGAAATATCTTGAGCGTCAACACATTTTTTCCGGCTTTCACATAGTCGTTAATCAAAAATTCAGCCGGGTCTTTGGAATCCTCGCTGTAACCGACTTCCTTTCCGTTGACATACACATAGACACCGGATTTTGCGCCTGCCAAATGCAGAAAAATATCGCGATTTATCCAGTCAGCCGGAATTTCAATATCGCGGCGATACACCCCCACGGGATTAGCATCCGGCAAAAGTGGCGGCACCGGGTGGCTCGTCGCAAACTCGTAAGGTTGATTCACATAAAAAGCCTCTCCATGACCTTGAAGCTCCCAGTTGCCGGGTACTTGAATGTCGTGCCAAGAAGCAGTATTGACACTCGGGTCGGTGATGTTTTCAGGCAGTTGCTTGTAGGCATCCACAAAATAAAATTTCCACGTGCCATTCAGTAACTGATAATATTTACTGTTTTCATACTTGAAAGATGCCGCATCTTTCTCATTCTCATACGTCATAAATGTAGTTCGCGGTAGTTCTTTATTGACAGCCACCACATTCACATCTTTCCAATAAGGCACTTTTTCATTGGCGGCTTGCAAGGCCAGCGGTTGGAATAAACAACTCATACACAATAAGATAAAAGGCGTTCTAAATACGTTTTTCATGTTTTTACAGAATCAAATAGATTAATACTAAACTTTGAGGGAGCAAATGTACGAAAAAAAAATGAATTTTCCAAATGGCGCCTTGTTATAGGGCAGGGCACGGATGTAATGATACACCTTGTCTATTTGCGAATGGGAATAACTAAAAACACCATAACCATCTTGCCATGCAAAAAAATGATTGGTTTCTAAATTCTGATGATAAAATCGGGACGAATTAGATTTGATCTTTGTAACTAATTCAGAAACGGAAATTGTCGAATGTAATCCAATCAAGACATGTGTATGGTCAGGATTACAGTAAATTGCCAGCGGTTTACATTTACAGTTAGATATGATGCCACAGATATATTTTTCCATGGTTGATCTATTTTCTTCTTTAATTAAGAGAAAAACGATCTCGTTTTACTGCGAAAACGAGTTGCATGTGGTGTTGTGAATAGCTATTTGCCATGTATGACTAATAATTTTAGAATCGTTAATGGCCGCAAAGATAATGCAATATTCTCGCATCTCAAAATATTGCAGCTACGCAGCTCTGGGGATTGTTATGTACTATATTTACCGTGGGCTTACGCACCACGTCTACAAAGATTTCAGCCCTCCGGGCTTTGGTCTATCATCAAAATTCAGACGCTTGGCGGCAAACAAAAAATAATGTGTGCCGAAATGAGATTAATTGCAAATATTTTCGTAACTTTGCCACGCATTAATAAAAAATAATATGCAAATATATTATGGCGGGTATTGTAAAGTAGAATGCCCTGAAATAAGAAAGGAGGATATTGCAAAATGACAGGCAGAGAAAAGAAAGAATACAACGACTTGTTTTATGTTTGCAGCCTGATTGAATATATTAGTCGGCAGACAAAAAATCATCGAAATGTGGTTGTCAATGCGTTGGGAAGAGATAAATTGCAACATCTCTATGAACTCGCAGATGTTTATCACAGTGACAGTATTGACAAAATAACCGACGATTTGATTCGGGATTTTGATATAGAAACCGGACATTTTGATAATATTGCCACTGCGCAATACTTAATCCCCACGCATTGGGATATTGGAAAAGTATATAAGCGACTGATTATAGCGGTGTGTAACAAACAAAATAAATTGCCTGTCGATGCGCTGATAGAAGCGTATAACTCTTGGCTATCCAGAAAGATAGAAGATTTTAACAGCAGTATGTATTACGAAAATCCGGATTATTTGTATGCATGCTAGCATACGGGAGATGTACTATAGATGAAAAAATTAACTTCTTGTGTGCATTGACAATTTGGATTTAATTATTAAAATAAAATTATGATGAAAAAATTATTTTTAATTTTGGTTTCTATGCTGGTTGTCTTTCCGGTCATGGCATCAGAAGATGTTCCAAGCAGTAAAATTATTATTTATAGAGAACCGGCATTTCAAGGCTCACTCGTGGCCTACAATGTGTTTATAAACGACATATTGTGCACACAGTTGAAGAACAATTCATATTATGAGTATGATTGTGCGCCGGGAAAATATGTGGTAAGATTAGGTAATCATCCCAATGCGACGGTCAATTTGGAGGTAGAAGACGGACGTAATTATTATCTTCGATTTGGATTAGATATTGGATTTTGGGAGGCTACTCCCGAATTGATTTTAGTGGATGATTCTTTTGGTGCACAAAGTTTGGAGCGTTTGAATATGAATTTAGAAGAAACAATTTCTGCTTCGTACGTAACTCCTAAAAACCGGATTGGAATTAATTTGGGTGGAGGCTTCGGATTTAATTCTGCGCTGGACCTTCCAATCGTCTATGACTATGGAAAAGAGGGCACATCAACCTTGCGCTTTGGCGGAGGCTTTTCTATTGGAGCGGAATACGGTCACGAATTTACAAAATATTTCGATTTGGCAGTTGGGTTGGATTACCGGCTGAGTCAGATGTCGCCTATGATAAACAAAATGACGTTCAATTTTAGTAGAGGAGTCGTTTCGGCTACCCCATCAATAATCATACCGATTGGCAAAATAGAAAACAAGCATATAAGAATAGGTGCCGGATTAGATGTCTATTTTGCAAACACATTAAACATCAGTGATAAAGACGGAGCATTTGATTATTTGCACGATACGTGGCATTATAAATCAACACTCGGCTACCATGTACAGGGGATTTTTGATGTCAGAATATCCGATATGTTTTCATACAATTTTGCACTTCGACTCTATAATGTCGATTTCAAATTCGATACATCAAATATGATGTATCCCTATGACGACAGCAAATTATATACTCCTAATGGTGCCGGAATTGATGTGTCGACGGGTTTTTTCTATCATTTTTAAACAAACAACAAATTTTATAACATGAAGCACACACACTTATTTCTATTGGCAATCTGCGCATGGTTCGCATTTGCCACACCGCAGGCTTCGGCAACGGTTTCCACTGCCGATATTAATTGGAGCGAATTTCTTTCGCAGCACGATATGTATTGGGACAAAATCACGATCGATTATTATGGTGGCGCGATTATGGGCAATGGCCTGCTGGGTACGAATTTATATAAAGCATCTGCCGACACTTATCGCCTTGATGTGGGGCGCACAGACGTGACCGAAGGACGTGGACAAATGCCTTTATACAAGGCAGAATCACATTTATACAACGAGGCAAGACTTCCTATTGGCTATTTTACGCTTGCAACAAAGGGAACAGTCAGCAAAGAAACGATGCGTTTGTCGCTTTACGATGCCACCACCAAAGGGCAGCTGACGACAGACAAAGGAGTCCTTGATTTCAAAACCTACGTGCATGCCGACAAAAATTATATCATCTTTGAAAGCGAAGCCTCGAAGGATGAGAGGGATTATACTTGGTCGTTTGTTCCTTTAACAGCAATCAGCCCACGCTATGTCAATAATTCAGGCGACAAAGATGCGCAAACAAACTACAATGCCAACCCCAATCCTGCTGTCAAATCGCAGACGGATGGCGACTACAACTTGAGCATACAAAACCTCGTGTGCGGAAAGACTTATGTTGTGGCTTGGAAAGAAGTAAAAGCAGGCAATCAACGCCGTATTATTGCCACGGTATCTCAAGAAGCGACCGAAAAACAGGCGATCGCGGTTGCCAAACGAACCATTGCTGAAGGTTTTGCGACGAAACAAGCCTTGTTGGAAGCCTCTCACACCGACTGGTGGCACAACTATTATCCGGCAAGCTTCATCTCTTTGGGCGACACCAAGATGGAAAGTTTTTATTGGGCGCAAATTTATAAATTTGCCTGTGCCTCACGCCCCGGCAAACCTATCGCCGACCTGCAAGGGCCGTGGGCAGTGCAAAAAACGCCTTGGCCTGCTGTTTGGTTGAATTTGAATACACAGTTGACTTACTCCTGGCAATACGCTGCCAACCGTTCGGACATGACGTTGCCGTTGTGGCAAGCATTTAAGGATAACCGTGAAAACTTAATCAAGAATGTGACGGAAATTGCCGAACAATCCGCGTGGACGGATGCCATGGTGATGTCGCGGTCGAGTGGCTACAACTTCTACCGCCCGCTCAAACCGTCTTTGGTAAGTGTCAATCAGTATGAGGTGGGCAATTTGACTTGGTTGCTGTATTATTATTGGCAATACTGCGTTTACAACAACAAGCAGGGCGAATTGAAAACGGATTTTTTCGATTTGCTCAAACATGCCATCAACTATTATGTGCATATCCGCACGAAGTCGGGCAATATTTACCATTTGCCTGCCACTTCATCGCCCGAATACGGCACGTCGCCTGTTGATTGCAATTACGATTTGTCGGTACTGCGCTGGGGGTTACAAACCTTGTTGGCGATTGACAATAAATACGGTTTGAACGATGCGAACAAAGCCGTTTACCAAGATTTCTTGGATAATTTAACGGATTATCCGGTAGATGACGTGAGTGGGCTCAACTTGGGACAGGACACACCGTTTACTGCCTCTCATCGCCACTATTCACATTTGCTGATGATTTATCCTTTATATACGGTCAATTGGGAACAGACTGAAAATCAGGATGTTATCACCCGAAGTGTGAATAATTGGCAAAGCCTGACCGGACAATTACAGGGTTATTCCTTCACAGGTTCGGCAGCGATGTACGCAAGTATGGGCAATGGCGATTTAGCATTGACGCGCCTCAACTCGTTATTAGGACGTTACATACAGAAAAACACGTTGTACAAAGAATCCGGTCCGGTGTTTGAAACGCCGATGGCTGCCGTTGCTTCCATTCACGATTTGTATTTGCAATCGTGGGGCGGAAAAATCCGCGTATTTCCTGCTGTGCCAACCGCTTGGAAACAAGCCTCGTTTATCGACTTGCGCACGGAAGGGGCATTCTTGATTAGTGCAACCCGCGACAATGGGCAAACCGTGTTTATTCAAGTGAAAAGCGAAGCTGGTGGCTTGTGTCGTTTGCAAACCAACATCGCAGGTAAGATTCGCGCGCAAACCTTGGATGGGAAAGAAGTCCCATTTACCGTACTTGATGCGGAGAAAGGCTTGATAGAAATTGATACGCAAGCAGGAGATGTTTTGCAAATCACGTCCTACACAGCGGCCGCGAAATTGCCAATGCCTCTCGCTCATCCGGCAAGTGAAACGAATTCTTATGGTGATAATAGATAAGAAACCTTTATTATTTCAACGCATCAAATCACGCATAATGCCATCAGAAATGAAAATGCCAGCTCGAGTGAGGCGTAAGTGATTGTCGACAAGCGTCAAAAGTCCGCGTTCCAAATAGCGTTGGGCACTTGGAGGACAGGCAAATTCATTGAGGTTGATGCCTTTCATGGTGCGCAATCGCGTGATTATGAAATCATTATAAGCCATCTTCTCGTCCATCCACTCTATTTCCGGCGTATGGTTGAGATAGTCGGCGGTTGGGATGGAAACATTCCATTGGCGACTGATGCCGTTGTAGGAGTGGGCTGCCGCTCCGATGCCGAGGTAGTGCTTGCCCGACCAATAGGCAGAATTGTGTCGCGATTCGTAACCTTTTTGTGCAAAATTAGAAATTTCATATTGTTGAAAACCTGCGGCTGCGAGCGTGTCAATCAACATTTCAAATAGCTGGATGCCGGTTTCTTCGTCTGCGGGAGTGATTTTTCCTTGTTCTAACAATTTCTGCAATACAGCGCCTTCTTCATAGATTAAATGGTAGGCAGAGATGTGTTGTACGCCCAATTGGATGGCTTGTTTGAGGGTGGATTGCCAGATTTCGGGTGTTTGATACGGCAATCCATACATCAGGTCAATGCTGATATTGTCAAAGTCGTGTTTTTGAGCACGTGAGACGGCTTGAATGGCTTTTAGAGCTGTGTGTCGGCGATTGAGAAAGCGCAATTCGGTGTCGTCGAAGCTTTGGATGCCGATGCTCAAACGATTAAATGGCAAATGACGAATAGATTGTAAATAACTGTCAGTGAGGTCGTCAGGATTGGCTTCGAGGGTGATTTCCAAGGGGCACAAAGGTGACGCAGAAGGAACAGATTTACACAGATTTTGAAAGATTTTTTCAAAATCTTTTGATGTAAGTTGAGAAGGCGTGCCGCCACCAAAATAGATTGTTTCTATGGGCTGTTTTTTCAGATAATCCTTGCGAGTTTGGAGTTCTTTGCATAACGCATCAACATAAGCCGATTGCCCTTCTGTGGCCGTAGAGGACAGAAAATCGCAATAGACACAGCGTGTTTTGCAAAACGGAATATGAAAATAGATGCCTGCCATATTGATGATTTTGCCTCTGTTAAACGATTCAAAAGCCACGTTGGCGCATGGCTTCAAACGTCAAAATGGCTGTTGAAACAGACACGTTGAGTGAGTCAATGACTCCTCGCATGGGAATTTTGATGCGGGCATCGGCGTTTTTGAGCCAAAAATCGGTCAATCCGTCGGCTTCTGTGCCCATAACGACGGCTGATGGCGCTGTGAAATCGGTGTCCTGATACCACTGTGCAGCGGTTAGCTCGGCGGCGAAGGCGCTAATTTGTTTGTTTTTTAAGAAAGCTAACGCGTCCTCATTGCTGCAAACGGCCACAGGCACCGTAAACAAACAACCCACGCTTGACCGCACTACATTAGGATTGTAAATGTCCGTTGTGGGGTCGCAAACGACGACGGCATCCGCTTTGGCGGCGTCAGCAGTGCGCAAAATAGCACCAAGATTGCCCGGCTTTTCGACGGATTCCAGCACGATCACAAATGGATTTTCAGGCAGTTGTAAATCCGATAATTGATGTGATTTGGGGCAAGCTACAGCCAAAATTCCGTCAGAGCCTTCGCGGTAAGCGATTTTCTGAAAAACGGCTTCACTCACTTCATAACAATCCTCCTTATCATTTTTGTGCAAACGTGAATCCCCTGAAAAGAACTGCATAACCTCCGGATAATCCGTTGTTTTCAACAATTCCGGACAGGTAAAAACGGCTTCAAACCGATAATTTCCGGCGATTGCCAAACTGATTTCTCGCGCCCCTTCGAGCACAAAAAGTTGCTGGCGCTTGCGCTCGGCGGCTTTTGAACTCAGCAAGCAGATGTTTTTAATTCTGCTATTTTGTAAACTGGTGATAAGTTCCATGCGATGTCGCTTATTCTTGAATAATGAACAATTCTTCGTCCGGTTTTACCATCCGGTATTGCTCACGAGCAATTTTTTCCAAAGTTTCCTTGTCTGAATTGAGTGTTTCTAATTTTTTCAGATAGGCTTCCTTTTCTGCCGTATAAAAGATTATTTCGGCTTTTAACTGCTCGATTTGATGGTGATACGAAATGTTTTTGAACAAAGTATTTTCATTAAAAAACAAAAGCAACAGCAGAAATACACCCACCGCGACCCAATATTTGTTGACTTTAGTTTTTGCCGCGCCTAAAATTTGCTGCGCCTTTTCAGCTATTTTTCCTGTTTGTTTCATAAAAATATTTTTGGCAAAGGTACGAAATAATTAAGAATTAAAAATTAAGAATTAAAAATTTTTAGAACGGATAGCCCACCGCAATGTGCCAGGCAAAATTGTCGTCGAAATTGGGGTGCAGGAGTGCCCAGCGGTCGTTGCCGCGTTTGGATGGGTCGTAGGCTTTTTCGCCGCAATCGAAACGGATGAGAAAATAGTCTAAATCCAAACGCAAGCCGAGTCCATAGCCTACGGCGATTTGCTGCCAAAAGTTGTGAAATTTGAATAGCCCGTCTTCCTGACCTTCGTACTTTTTGATTGTCCAAACATTGCCGGCATCAATGAATGCGGCGGCTTCTAATTTCCAAAAAAAGCGGGTGCGGTATTCGATGTTTAAATCCAACTTGATGTCGCCCGACTGATTAAAGAATGTTGTGGAATCGTTGGGGACGTATCCGCCCGGCCCTAATTCGCGCACCGACCATGCCCTGACGCTGTTGGCACCGCCCGAATAGTAGCGTTTTTCAAACGGCAGCATATTGGAATTGCCGTAGGGGAAGCCAATGCCGGCACCCACGCGCCATGCAACCGAGTTTTGGGGGTCAATCACGATGGTTTTTGAAAAATCAAAATCACCTTTCACAAATTGTGCGAAATAAGTATTAAATAGCTCGTAAGACCCTTGTTCGCTCTTTTTGGCCTCCATCAATGCGCAAATTCCGGACAACACATTGCCAGCAGATTCGATTGAAAAACGCAATGAATAGGCGTCATGCTGCTTGATAGAGGGGTTAAATGTCGATTTTAGAAACGAATAGTCCGTGCTCAAAATAAATTGGTCGGTGTAGCCAAAATATTTTGCACTTGGAGGCAAATTTTTCAAAAATGTAGCATCAATTCGTGGCAAATGGACGTAATCGATGTTTAGTAAATCGAAACGGTGAGAAGCCGCAAACTTGTTGCGATTTTGCCAACGGTAGCCAATGGTGCCTGACAGCAGCGTTCGGTCGTATTCCGGACGCGTTTGGTAGTTGTAAAGTACTGAAAATTCCGTCGATGTTTGAATGTGTCGCGAAACAGTATGGTCTCGAAACGGCAAAATAAACTTCGGAAAATGCAACGCAAGCTCCGTCCCCAGCTCCCAATAAGGATTAGAAAAATCACTCATCGTTTCATAAGCCCCACGCACGCCCAAATTCAGCATTTCAGAGCCACGAAACAAGTTGCGATGCGTGTAATTGACCCTTGACGCTACGCCCAAATCGCCTGCCGTGTTCGTGCCTTCCACCGAAAACGAGATGCCTTGCTTGCGTGCAGGCATTGTGAGCAGGGTGGCGTCCAAAAAAAGTGAGTCGTTGCGTGTTTTTTCGGCAAACTGGATGTGGATGTTGCTCAAAGCGTGCAAAGTCGAAAAAGCCGAATAGGTGCGATCTTCGTGCAGCTGTGAATATTCCTGTCCCGGCGTGATGAATGTGTTGTCAATCAACGTTTTAGTTCTCAAAGACGGCGATTTTCCCGTGAAAAAAATCTTATAGCCGTTGCTTTCGATGCTATCTTTTTTGGGATAATCCGCGACGTTGAGCATCGTCAATGGATCATAGTCCAAAAAGACAGATACGGTATCAAAATAGTATTTCTTGAACGGGAAATAGGTGTTTTTCAAACTGTCGGGGATGGCACGCGAAGTTTCGCGCCATTTCAATTCCAAATCCACCACATTAGCGTTCAACGCGCTGTCGGCATCAAACATGATGTTTTCTTTGGTAAACGCATAGTAGCCCTGTTCG
>BNTP01000052.1 GCA_025996695.1 Bacteroidia bacterium
TTGCCCAAATCAACAAAAAAACGCCCGACAGATTTATCCAAAAGTTGGTGAATCCAAAGCAAACGCCCGCCGCCATGCCAATAAAAATAGACGCAATCGTAATCTGATTTGGCGTCACGCCCAATTTGTGAAACAGACACGCCCACCAATACCCAATCGGACGGTAGAAATGTATGTCTATAAACTCCTCTGTATCAGCTGATTTTAATGTCGATTCCAATGTTGGAAGTTTTTCCATCATGTTCTTAATTTTGTGGCGCAAATGTACGAATTATTTTTTAATTGATGCTTTTTTCAGCAAAAAATTTTAGCGTTTAATCAAAAGGGACAAACGCTTGCCGGAGCTAAGACATTCAATGTTAAAAAACAATAAAGGCTTGGATTTGTCATTAATATTGCGTACCTTTGCACTCAATCTTACCCTACACTAAAAAATAAAAACAA
Source organism: Bacteroidia bacterium (assembly GCA_025996695.1). Lineage (GTDB taxonomy): Bacteria > Bacteroidota > Bacteroidia > Bacteroidales > Azobacteroidaceae > Azobacteroides. The sequence goes on from BNTP01000052.1 coordinate 445, forward strand.
TACAAGCAATGAGGCAATTAAAAATTACAAAATCAATCACGAATCGCGAGAGTGCTTCGTTGGACAAGTATCTTCAGGAAATTGGGCGTGAAGACCTTATTACAGTAGAAGAGGAAGTGGAATTGGCGCAAGCCATTCGTCGGGGCGATCGTCAGGCTTTAGAAAAGTTGACTCGTGCAAACCTGCGTTTTGTAGTTTCCGTTGCGAAACAGTATCAAAATCAAGGTCTTAGTCTTCCGGATTTGATTAATGAAGGGAATTTAGGCCTGATTAAAGCTGCTGAAAAGTTTGATGAAACGCGCGGGTTCAAATTCATTTCGTATGCCGTTTGGTGGATTCGCCAGTCGATTTTGCAAGCTTTGGCAGAGCAGTCACGGATTGTTCGCCTGCCCCTCAATCAGGTAGGCTCACTGAATAAAATTACCAAAGCATTCTCAAAATTTGAGCAGGAACATGAGCGCAAACCGTCTGCGGAAGAGTTGGCGCACGAATTAGACCTGTCTGTAGAGAAAATTTCCGATACATTGAAAGTGTCCGGACGCCATATCTCGGTGGATGCACCGTTCGTGGAAGGCGAAGACAATAGCTTGCTCGACGTGTTGGTCAACGAAGATGCGCCGGTTGCCGACCGCACGTTGATGAATGAATCCCTCTCTCGCGAAATAGATCGGGCATTGTCCATCCTCAGCGAACGTGAGCGCGACATTATCAACATGTTTTTCGGCATTGGCCGTCCGGAAATGACGCTCGAAGAAATTGGTGATGAATTTGCATTAACCCGCGAACGTGTCCGCCAAATCAAAGAAAAAGCCATCCGTCGCCTGAAACTCAATAATCAGAACGAGTTGCTCAAAAGCTATTTAGGATAGCCTCAATTTCTTCTTGTCACAATCCTTTTTTTAGCTTTGACACTTGGGGTGTCAGTGGCTAAATATTTCCTTTAGGCATAAAAAATAAATAACATATAATAGATTCAATAAAAAGTATTACCTTTGCAGCAAAAAAACGGCAAATATGAAAAAGTCAGATTTCAATTATGCGATAGCAAACCACGAAAAGTTTTTCTATTCACATTTATCAGAACGCGACAAACGGTTGTACGCAGGTCTGGAAGCGATGAAAGCGGGTTATTATGGTGTAGAGGAAGTGTCTAAAAAGTATGGAATACACAAACATACCGTCAGACGCGGGAAGAAAGAATTGTTGCTTGAAATAGTTCCGGAAGCAAAAAAGGTTCGTCAAAAGGGCGGTGGTAGAAAAAAAACGGCATTAAAAAGCAATCGGTGGTCTCAACTTCTAAGTGCGACAAATCATCATAACACTTAGATAAAAATTGGTTCATCGACAAAACCTCTAACCTCACTCAAACATCAAACGCTTCGCGCGAAAAATGCGAAGAACAAAGATCAAAATCTATACATAAGACCTTCCATATCTTGGAGATATGGAAGGTCTGTTTTCACAGCCCTACTTTAATTACTGCTTTTCCATTATGGTAGATGAGGGTTTTATGCCTGCCTATTCCTTCTATGACTACGGAGTAGGTGGATGGCGTGTGGGCAGTGTAAAACTCGACCGATGCCTTGCCGTTGTTGTCGGGAGTCGCATTTGGCTTCCAATAGATGGTGCTTCGCCAATCTTCACTTTTTAGCCATTCCGGCGTATCGTATTTTGGGGAATAAAATTCATCCGGCTTTTGATAGCCTAACGGCCACAGTTTTAAGGTGTTGCTGAAAGTTACGCCGGGAGCTGAGCCTGACGGCCAAATGGTGAACGCCACAACAGGATTGGCACCGCCACCAAACAAAAGCGTTTTTGCTATCTCGGTAAATAAATCCACTTGGGCAATATCGTTCACGTTGACCATGGAACGTAATTCTTGATACCCGCCCCTGACAGGCTGTCCATCCATCACAAACGACGCTTGTTTGCCTCTGAACACCACCCCGTCCGGCGACACTTGCGCACCCGGAAGCCGCCAAAGCAAATCCTCAAAGTCTGTCGGCGGATTTTTTTCGATATTGTCGGGCGAAACCGTTTTATCCGGATCCGCAGGCAGCCACTTGGCAACGTTTCTTTCCTGCTTTTTACGTTTATGCGTTTGCACCGTCACACCCTCCAAATTGACTTCGCGGGCACCATTTTCATTCACATATTTTCTGTCGGCTTTCGATATAGAGGCGGCAAACTCAGGGTCTTCCAAATTCTGTTTCCAATCATCCCAAAAATTCCATGGAATGGTGACCGCCGGATAAGTGATGGGATTCGGCACAATGTCTACGTTTGTCGTTTTTAGATTGGATGAGGCTGCTGTTAAGAAATAGACCGTGCTGTCGGGCGATTCAAAATTTTCAAACCGATAGCGTCCCTGCTCGTCCGATTGTACCAAATCCTCACAAGCGTAAGTCAAATTTTTTAGCTTTAGATAGCCATTCTTATAGGGTTTCCCTTTACGGTCTTTCAACATTCCGGAGAATGTGTACGCCAGTTCGGGTTTTATCTTTGGCTGTTGCAGATTGCCTTGCAAAGCTTCCTTGACGTGGTAACGCCTCCAACCATTTGTCAGCATCAACAAGTCGGCTGCGTGCAGCGTCTTTTCGTCATCGTTTCGGAAATACCAAGCAGGGTAGTGGACTTGTCCCGCCAGTTCCGACACGAGGAGGAACTCGGCAATGATATTAGTGGTCGTGTCAACCTTTATATCCTGATCGTCCGTCACGGAAATCGCGAAAGAACCGGAAAGCGTATCTGCCGGCATTTCAGACAGTTGAATAGTCAAAGCCACCTGTTCGCGCGGCTTGTAGGATGGCTGATGAGGTTGGATTTCTGCCGTTATTTCGTCATGTTTGTTGACGAAAACCATCCGTTCGCTGACTACTTGAAACGCATCGTTCAAAAGCATCAAATGAGATACGCCGGATGCAAACGTTTTTTTGTCCCATTCCTTGCTTGCTTGGGAAAAATCCCATTCCTCTAAATAGGTCGGCACGCCTTGACGATGAATTAACAGATAATATTTTTGTTGCGGCACACTTTCCGGCTTCCGAACAGAAACAGACAGTTGATTATTTTGCCAAACAGCCTGCAACGCGCAAGTGTTTGATATTGCTTCAAGAATATCCCAATTCATGGCCTGATTTTGATACGTCACCTGTGCATAATAGCGTTCTCCGGAGGTGGGTTGAATCGTGAAAACACCCATGCCATCGTGCTCGGTCGCAAATGTCGTGATGAGTTCATTCTTGGAATTGAAGACATTGCCTTTGATTTCGGCTGCTTTGCCATCGGAAAAAAGGGCTTTGAAAGCCAATTGATTGGCTTGTCCGGCAATCAAATTTCCACCTTCGGGATAAAACGTGATATCCAGCGAATTGCTTACGTTTGGAGTGGCCGCATCGGCTTCTTCCGCATTCGGGTTGGCAATAAAAACCGGACGTGAATAAAAATACGCTTCGCCCATGTTTTCCATATACCGCGTGTAGGCCCGTATTCGGTAATTACCCTGAGGATAGGTTTCCGGTATCGTTAATGTGCCATAAAACATTTTATCTTCGTTAATTCGGATTTGTTGACGAAGCACGACCGTATTCACCGAAGTGACTAATTCCACATACACATAGCGACCCAAATAGCTGGGCTCGCGGCTCGCGGCTTGAAGTATGAACGCCCGAAAAAAGATTTTTTCTCCGGTAATGTAATATGGCTTATCCGTTTGCAGATAAACTTTTTCTTGTGGAAAAATCAACTGTTGGGCATACAAATCAAGGATGATTTTCCGCTTGGGATTATCATTAGTCGAATTTTGCCCAAATAATGTCAGGCAAGCAAGCAAAAACAGGAAGCTGATTAGCAACTTTTTCATGAAGTGACATACAATTTATATTAAACTGCCGCAAAGTTACGATTTTTTTTTGATATTTCCTTGCTTATCTTATTTTTTTATACTACCTTAGCCGCGTGAAAATAAAACAGCACTAATAATTAAATATAGAAAAAACATGAAAACAATGACATTCAACGATTTGCGTAAAATCAAAGACAATTTGCCTACCGGTAGCATTCAGCGTATCGCCGACGATTTGCTATTGCCGGTAGAGACAGTGAAAAACTATTTTGGTGGCATCAATGACAATGCCGGCTCCGGAAGTGGCATCCATGTGGAACCGGGTCCAAACGGTGGCGCAGTGAAGCTTGACGACCCTACTATTTTGGAGCGTGCGTTGATTATTTTGGGTGAAGAAACCTACAATGTGACTACAAATTAAACGCCAATAAAAAAAGGCTGTTCTCAAAAGTGAAGTGCCCCCAAGGGTTTGACAAAAACTTTGGGAGGGTGCTTTTCACCCCTAAAACCACCTGTTTGTCGGGTGAGCAACCAATTTTTCACATAAATTAAGAGATTTTTCTGTCAAACTTTGTCAAATACTTGTTTGGTGTGAGTACAGGCAGTATCTTTGTACAGAAATTTATAATTTATTTTCTCCACAAAAACGAGGATTCTTAACTGGAATCCTCGTTTTTGGCTTAAAAATGGTGCGAAAAATCCGGATATGACAAAATTAATTATTCATCCATGCAGCGTTTTTGAACTTATTGCATTTATTAGATAAACTAATTAATTAAAAATGTAATTGAGATGAAAAATTTATTTAAGACTTCGGTTTTAGTGTGTGTGATGTGGGGTTTCGCCGCTTGTAATAACAACGACAATCCTGTGTATTCTATTTATGACGAGCCGGCAGTGGTGGAGTCGATGGGTGAACTTCCGGTGATTCGGACAGCTTTTGGCAAGTATTCTGTTGCCGCATTGGCAAATACTTCTGTTGAAGAGGGGCGTTTGTTGTGGGTGGCTTTTACGGTTGACAAAGGCAATCAGCCCAACAAAGAGGTGCCGACTGTTCAAAATTTCAAGTATTTGGAAATCGACAGCACGAAAGTAATTATGCCTGCGGATGCTGCTGAATTTGAAGCCTGTTTGTCCGATTCCTATTCGGATTCCATCAAAGTGGCGATGTTGTATAACACATACATTGACGAGATGCTGTTTTTCAAGTTTTCACAAAAGGCAGCTGACAATCAGAAGTTTGACTATGAATTGGTATGTAATCCTGAATTGGAAAACGATGAAAAGGTTCCGACTTTATATATCCGGACGAAGACAGACAATGCTGAAATGAGCGCTAACAAACACTCATCTTCGGGACAGCACACCGTTTTTGGTATTCAGATGAGTGAATATATCGCCTATTACAAGGCTAAATTTTCCGGCACAGAAAACCCCAACAGGATAAAATTTAACCTGAAATATAAAACAGGAACAGATAAAGACGGCAAGAATGTGTATCAGAATTTTAAAAGTAATCCGATTACTTGGGACATGAAATAAGGCTGCAATAAGCTACACAGTATATAGAGAGGATGAATGAGAAAGATCTGGTGTCCGGATGTCAACACGGTGATAATGTCTGTCGAAGACATCTTTATGACAGTTATGCCCAACAAATGATGGGGATATGCTATCGCTATACCGGCGACATTCAGACATCGGAAGATCTTTTGCACGATGGTTTTATAAAAATTTTTGAGGTAGTTCGTTCGTTTCAGTATCGTGGTGAAGGCTCTTTGCGGGCATGGATGAGCCGGATTTTTACTAATTTATCCTTAGAATATCTGAGGAAACATTGCTTGAGAGATGCATTTTCTTTGGAAAAATATTCGGAAGAACCGCTTGTGGATGCCGAACAGGACTTAGACCGTATCCCCTCGGCGGTTTTGATGCAGTTTGTTGCCGAACTTCCGACCGGTTATCGAACGGTGTTCAACCTCAATACGTTTGAAGAGATGCCGCATAAAGAAATTGCTCAGCAGTTGCATATCAATGAAAGTTCTTCAAGGTCACAATTAGCACGCGCAAAGGCAATCCTTTTTGAAAAAGTAAAAAATTATATACGCCAACATGAATAAAAAGGAAGGTGACATATTAGCCCGGAAATTCCGCGAACGATTGGCCGACTTCAAGTTGCCGGTCAGCGAGGATGTGTGGAAAAAGATTGAACGCGATTTGCCCCCCAGACATAAACCCGTCATGCGTGGGATGTGGATGCGTCGTATATCAGTTCTTGCCGCGTGTATGCTGCTGTTGCTTGGAATGGGGTGGTATTTTTCAACTATGCAGCGAGATGTTACTGAAAATTTTGGATTGACAGCATCTGAAACGCCGACAATCATCGAACCGATTAATTGCAAGAAGCTGTCTCAAAAGCCCCAATTGACCGTCATTGCGAACGGAGAGAAGCAATCTTGCATTCCTTCGTTGCACGCGCAAGGACGGATCCGGAGGTCTTTTGAACCCGCCTCTTTGCAACGCAATGATAATAGTAATGACGAGTCGTTTGTAGCCCATAACGACAATTCGTCCATAGTCCACCATGATAATTCGCAATCCAATCAGGGCGACCACAAGGGTTCGCCCCTACAGGCGGAAGATGTAGCAACTGCTCGTGGGGCGGATGCCCCGATTATTCGGCGAAAGACCAAACGTCCGGTCACTTTGGCTTTGGCGTATGGCAATCAGCGAACTTCTCCGGCGGCAGACCTTCAGGGATGGTATCCCCGGACATTTTCTGAGGTAATGACCCTCTCGGAAGATTTGTTGCCCGACAATCTTTCTGCGACCGATGTGCATTATGATATGCCAATTGCCGTAAGCTTGTCGGTTCGGAAAAATTTTGCTGAAGATTGGGCTCTTGAAAGCGGATTGACCTATACTTACCTGAAATCGACGGAAACGCGGTCGTTTCCTAAGGGCAATACAATGTCTAAAACTCTTCGCTTGCACTATTTAGGTGTGCCGCTTAAACTTGTTTATTCTATTTATGACAATCACCGATTGTCCCTTTATGCTTCTGCCGGTGGAATGATTGAAAAATGTGTTTCCGGACGAGAATCGACCGAAAACACAACTTCTGATTTAAGTATCCCGGAATTGCAATGGTCGCTGTCAGGCAATGTTGGTGTGAACTATAAATTATCGGACACCTTCGGCTTGTTTGTTGAGCCGGGCATCAACTATTATTTCGACGACCACAGCGGCGTGCAAACGATACGCAAAGATAAATCTTTGAATATTGGCGTGCAGTTTGGGCTGCGGTTGAACTATTGATTACCGTCAGCCGTTATTTTGGAATGAACGCAGCCCAAAGCGATGTTTTGGACTGCGGGCTATATTGCGAGCATATTCAAAAATTAATTTTGTTCTCAATGATGTATTCAGGGCGGCTTTTGATTTCGTCAAACAGATTGCCGATATAAGCACCCAAAATGCCAATAGTGAAGAGTTGGACACCGCCGAAAAAGACAATGAGCACAACTAAGGATGTCCAGCCCGAATCGGCATGTGTGAATCCGAAAATATGTCCTAAAACGGCATATAAGCCAAAAAACAGGGCAATGACCACCGACAAAAAGCCTAATGTGGTGGCTAACATCAACGGTTTTTTGGAAAAATAGAGCATTGAGGTGATGGCTAATTTCATCATTTGGGACAAAGAATATTTGGTTTTGCCTGCCAATCGCGGTTCACGCACATAATGAAGTGGCACTTGCTTGAATCCGCTCCAAGCCACCAGGCCGCGAACGTATTTCCCCTGCTCGTGCATTTTGTTAAATTCGCGAATAATGTTGCTGTCTATCAACCGGAAATCGCCGGTATCTACGGGCAGTTCTACCTCCGAAAAGAGGTTGAGGAAGCGATAAAACCATTTGGCTGACCAAATTTTGAAACGACTTTCGCCCTTTCGCGTATTGCGCACGCCGTAGACCACTTGGGCATGATTGGCTTCAAGCTGCGTCAGCATTTCCGGAATCAATTCGGGCGTATCCTGCAAATCGGCATCCATGATGACCGCCAAATCCGTTGTGCAATGATTGATACCTGCCGTGAGGGCTTTTTGATGCCCAAAATTTCGCGAAAAAGAAATCACTTTCACCTGCCGGTCGCTGGTGGCAATCTCTGCCAATAGTGCCCCCGTGCTGTCTGCGCTTCCGTCATCCACAAAAATAATCTCCGACGGATTCGACAAAGTGTTCAAAACGCGCTTCAACCTCAAATACGACGCTTGTAAGACCGCTTCTTCGTTGTAGCAAGGCACTATGACTGTCAATGATTTGGTCATTGCTCTAAATAAGTGTAGCCATACAAACCTGAGCGGTAGTTGGACAGAAATTCGCGTCCCTCTTCGACAGTAATTTTGCCCGCTTTCATAGAGGATGTTACCCACGTTTCGACATTGCGCACGAGTTTTTTCGGACTGTATTCCACGTATTCCAACACGTCTGCAATCGTCTCTCCATCAATGATTTGCTCAATTTGGTAGGTGTCTTTATTGACGGAAATGTGTACCGCGCTGGTGTCGCCAAACAAATTGTGCAAATCGCCCAAAATTTCCTGGTATGCACCCACCAAAAACACCCCCATATAATAAGGTTCTTTTTTGTTTAATGAGTGGACAGGCAAGTGGTAGGCGTAATTTTGCATGTTGATGAAATTGTCGATTTTGCCGTCGGAATCGCACGTGATGTCCTGTATCGTAGCTGTACGGTTGGGTTTTTCGTCCAAACGCGAAATCGGCACAATCGGAAATACCTGATCAATAGCCCACGAGTCGGGCAAGGATTGGAACAGCGAAAAATTGCAGAAATACTTGTCAGGCAGCATTTTAGAAATTTTGCGCAACTCTTCCGGCGCATGTTTCATCGTGGAAGCCATCTGATATACTTCGCGAGCAATCGACCAATAGAGTTTCTCTACTTGGGCACGCGTCACGAGGTCTACAAGCCCCAAACTGAACTTATCCAACGATTCTTCGCGAATTTGCTGTGCGTCGTGCCACGTTTCAATCAGGCGTGGCGCATTCATGCCGTCCCACAATTTGTAAAGTTCTTTCACCAATTCGTCGGCATCTTCAGGTAGCTCTTCCTCCTCGTCCCATTCGGGCAAAGTGGTGGTTTCAAGCACCTGAAACACCAATATCGAGTGATGTGCCGTGAGCGAACGCCCCGATTCGGTGATAATATTCGGTTGAGGAATATCGTTTTTGACACAAGCATCCACTAGCGTGGAAATCGAGTCGTTGACGTATTCTTGAATGGAATAATTCATGCTACTTTCGCTGCCTGACGAGCGTGTACCGTCGTAATCAACGCCCAAACCGCCACCGATGTCCACAAATTCGACGTTAAAACCCATCAGGTGGAGTTGAACATAGAATTGCGAGGCTTCGCGCAAGGCATTTTTGATGCGGCGAATTTTCGTCACTTGGCTGCCTATGTGGAAATGAATCAGCTTCAGAGAGTCTTCCAGCTTGTTTTTCTTCAAAAAATCAAGCGCTTCAAGCAATTCGCTGGACGACAAGCCAAATTTGCTGACGTCGCCTCCGGATTCTTCCCATTTGCCGCTTCCCGAGCTGGCTAATTTGATGCGAATACCGATATTAGGCACTATGTGCATCTTTTTGGACAGTTCGGCAATCAATTTCAGCTCGTTGAGTTTTTCGACCACAATAAAAATGCGCTTGCCCATCTTTTGTGCCAACAATGCCAAGTGAATATAGTCCTCATCCTTGTAGCCATTGCAAATAATCAACGAATCGGGACTGGCATTTATCGCCAACACCGCGTGCAATTCGGGCTTGGAGCCTGCTTCCAAACCGATATTGAATTTTTTGCCGTGACTCACGATTTCTTCAACCACCTGACGCATCTGGTTGACTTTTATCGGATAAATAATGAAATTTTGTGCGGTATATTCGTATTCCTGCGCCGCAATTTTGAAGCAGTTGGAGATTTTTTCAATCCGGTTATCCAAAATATCGGAAAAACGCAACAGCACGGGTGCGGGCACGTCACGGAGCGTCAATTCGTCCATCAACTCTTTCAAATCGACCTGTGCGCCGTTTTTCTTCGGATTCACCGTGATGTGACCTTTGTCGTTAATGGAAAAATAATCCAATCCCCAGCCGTGAATGTTATACAACTCGACCGAATCTTCAACACGCCATTTTCTCATTTCTCTAAATTTTTTGTGCAAAAGTACAAAAAAGAATTGTCTTGAACTATGATTTTGGATGTTTTTTTGATTTACGATGATTTTTTTATTGGCATTTTTGAAAATAATTCATAATTCATAATTCATAATTCAAAAATTTGTTGTATCTTTGCGTCGCGAAAGCAAAATGGTGGTTGTAGCTCAGTTGGTTAGAGCGTCTGATTGTGGTTCAGAAGGTCGCGGGTTCGAGCCCCGTCTCCCACCCGCGTTAGATACAAGCGCAACAAAAACAATTTTTTTTTTTCAGTCGTGAAAGTCGACTAAGAAACGGCCGGTCAAGAATTGATCGGCCGTTTTATTTTACTGGCTAAATCTTTTTTTGAGGTGCTATATTTTGCAAACGGAGCCATGTCCCGCAGGGACGACATGTGCATAACCGTAGGGGGCAATTGAAGGAAGGCTTGTTAGCATGGGGTGTCTCCGCTGCGGGACTTCGTCCCTGCGGTCGACAAGACGGCGGCGCTTTTTAAAAGAGAGGGGAAAGGCAGCGGCGGCGGAGCCGCCGCTGCCTTTCCCCCGACCCCCACGTGAGGGTCGTTTTGTCGACCGAAGCAAAGCGGTCGCTAGACCGCTTTGCGGAGCGGAGGCATCTCATGCTAACGCGCCTTTCCTGTTGTGGTATTGCCGCATGTCATCACCTCCTGCTAAGACGCCTTTCTATGGTGTCGCGTTGGCCAACACGCCTTTCCCGCACGAATATCACATCTCCGCATGCCGGAGGCATGCATCGCTCGGTAGCAAATCATCATCACCCACCTACGGTTATGCACATGTCGTCCCTGCGGGACGGCGCTCAGGGTGAG
>BNTP01000053.1 GCA_025996695.1 Bacteroidia bacterium
TAAAAATTAAAAAGCATGAAAACAAAAATCATTTGTTTTCGCCTGCTCGGCCTGGTGGCTTTGAGCAGCAGTTGTGCAACCGATTTGTATCAATCCAATCCGTTGCAGAGTAGTGAGAGATTTTCTTCAAGACGTTCGCGGACAAACAGCTCCGCGCGAGTGTAACCACCGCAGGAGCGATGACTTCGTTCACCACCTCGGCATGGAGCCATCCTGACGCTGCGGTCAGTACCACAAATCCTTACAACGGTTATGTGCTGAATGGCGTGACTGTAACACGCAGCGAAGATGGTGCGAGTTGGGACTATTTCCCAAAAGCCAACTGGCCGACAAGAGATTCCGTCGATTTCTTCGCTTACTCGCCCGCGTCAAGTGTGAATGTAACAGCCGGTTTGAAAAGGAATACGTCCACGCTCCCTCCTGTCGCCGGTCCCGAGATTGAATACACCGTGCCCGGATGGGTAGGCGATGTGAATCACACGATTGACCAACAAGAAGATTTCATGGTGACTAAAAGCGTCGATTTGACTTATAAGCCAAGCGATCCTACGGTGCAATTGAATTTCAAGCACGCCCTGTCGCGGATTGTGTTCAAGGCACAAAATCAGAACAAAAACAAGACGTATGTGATTAAAGAATTGGCGTTGAGTAAGTTGAAATCGAAGGGAACGCTCAACATGTTGGATTCGGTACCGAATGCCGGTGCTACATTTGCGCATACTCCGGGTGCATACGATGTTGCTTGGAAAGCACAACACGATTCGGTAACTTACAAAGTGGATCTTGGGAGCACAAATGTGCTTGTGCCTTTCGGCACCGGCACCACCGGTGACGATTACACCGCGATAACCAATGCGAGTAACGGTTTGATGGTGCTGCCGCAGGAAACTATCTTAGGAGCCTTCACAGGCAGCACGCCGGAATATGGCACAGTAGCCGAAATAGCCGCTACTCCGGCGGATGCGTCCTATTTGTACGCGACCATTGCCGAAGTGGATTATCTCACCAACGACACGGTGAACAGGCGTCAAGTTGCATTTCGTCTGCACGACCCGGCGAATAAAGCGCAAGGCATCGTGTTTGAAGCCGGTCGGCAATATACTTTCTTGCTGACCTTAGGCTTGGACGGCGAAGAGATAGCATTTTCTATTCCGATGGTGAAGGCGTTTAATGAGAGTGCGGAGGTAAAGGTGCCGGAGATAGTTACAACAACTTTCGCTTGCGGTATCGTGTTAAATGGTTATATAACAACCGCGAATTATAGTAATACACCTATAAAAGATCTTTGCTGGACGACGACAAATATTGCCGAAGGCGTCGCGGCGCACGACACCTACATAGATGTGATGGGGGCGCTCGTGTCGCCCCCCACGATAGGAGAGCGTGGGTATTATTACTTACAGTCGCAAGCTGATGCGGCATGTAAAACTCTTGGGCTTGAATGGTCGGTGCCAACCGACTCCCAGTGGAATGCATTTGGTAGTGTGCTTGGGGCTCTCGCCCCGGGTGTCGGCACAACAGGTTCGGTGTCCGCACTACAGCTTCCGTGGACGGATAATGCCGCTAAGGGGGGAGAGTACAACAATGTAATGTCCATGTTTTGGAAATGGGACGAACAAGCCTGGTGGTGGATTTCCGACTTACCTGACTACTATGTTGGGTTCATTACGTCAAGCGGGACCACCTGGGTAAAAGGCTATACGCCCTCGCCTGATGCACGCACAGTGCGCTGCGTGCGCAGTATGTAGTTGTGTGATCTGCGATTCGTGTGATTTTGTGATGGGCTATGATTTTTTAGAGAATCATAGCCCATCATACACATCATACGAATCACAGTTCATTTTCCGGATAACCTCATATTTTCGGAATCCGAATTTTTCCCGGGCTGGCGACCAAATAATTCGACTTTTTGCCGGAATCTTCGGCGATGAGCATTCCTTTTTGCACCAAATCTTGCAAATCGCGGAGGGCAGTATCCGTCGAACAATCAGCCGTTTTTGCCCACGACGACGTGCGCAGATAGCCTGTTTCCTTGTCATAATTGGAATACAAGTGATTGAGCATCAACCGTTGACGGTCGTTGATAGGTGTTGTCTGAAATTGATTCCAAAACTTCGCTTTGTCCAAAATCAGTGCCAAATTTGTTTGACTTGCCAACAACGCCTTTTCAAAACACGTTAAAAACCAGTTTAGCCACGTTGTAATATCGCCATCGCCTTTTTGTGTGCGTTCCAAAACTTCATTATATTTGCTGTGGTCTTTGTAAATCTGATTCGACATGCTGTAAAAACGTAGCGCGCTGTTATCACTCCTTGCCAATTGCATATCCATAATGGCACGCGCCAACCGCCCGTTGCCGTCGTCAAAAGGGTGCAACGTCACGAACCAAAGATGCGCCACAGCCGCCTTGAGTACTTTATCCAACATCACATTTTTATTAAACCACGCGAGGAAGTCTTTCATCTCGTCGTCCAAGCGCGCAGGATTGGGAGCTTCAAAATGGATTTTTTCCCGACCAAACGCGCCCGACACCACTTTCATGCCTCCCGAACGGTATTTGGCTACATCAATTTTCGCCAAGCCGCCAAAACCACTGGGGAATAGCGCGTTGTGCCAGCCGAAAAGGCGTTCCTGAGTCAGCGGTTGAGCAAAATTTTGTGTCGCATCCAACAAGATATTAACAATGCCTTCCACGTTTTGAGGGGTGGGCACATAGTCCACATTTTCGATGCCCAATTTGTGGGCAATGGACGAGCGCACCTGTTCGGGATTGAGCATAACGCCTTCGATGATAGACGTATCCACCACATCAAACGTTAGCGAAGTCACGGTAGATTCTGCCGTAAGTTCGAAGCCCAACTGTTCCATTTGTCCCAGCAGACGCCCTTGCAGATGCCTGACATTGCCCAATAGTGGGGCTAATTTGCCGGTATCCCAAGTGAATTGTGTCCAATTTTTCTTTTCGTGTATATACATTTGTTTTCACCGCATAATTTGCGGTGAAAAATCAATGTTTTCACCGCAAGTGTTGTTTATATCGGCTACAAAGGTAATTATAATTTTCTATCACCGCAAGTTTTGCGGTGGAAATTGTTCTGATTTTATCATTTTAGTTTTGCAATCGCCCGCTCAAGGCGTACAATCGTTTCATCTTGGCCGATGATTTCTGTGATGTCGAACAGGTGCGGGCCTTTGGATTCGCCCACCAATGCCAGGCGGAACGCGTTCATGATGTTGCCCAAATGATATTCTTTGGAAGCAATCCAATTCATCACAAATTCTTCTGTGTGGTGTGCCGAAAAATCGTCAAGACTGCGCAGTACGTCGGTTAATTCAGTCAATTGCTCGGCAGAATCCGGCTTCCAGCGCTTTTGCACGGTCTTTTCGTCGTATGCTGTTGGCGCAATAAAAAAGAATGCTATCTGCTCCCACAAATCTTTGACGTAGGTCACGCGGTCTTTCACCAACCCCACGATTTTCACAATTTTATCGAAATGGTTGTTTGGCGTAACGTCCATGCTGCTCCGAATGTCATCAGTAGCGGATTGCAAAAACAATTCCGCCAATTCCTCATTGGATTTTTGTTGGATGTATTGGTGATTGAACCATTCGCCTTTTTTGTAATCAAATTTGGCACCACTTTTGCTGCATTTTTCGAGCGAAAAGAGGTTGATGGCTTCTGTCGGCGAAATAATTTCCAGGTCGTTGCCCGGATTCCAGCCTAACAGTGCCAAAAAGTTTACCACAGCTTCGGGCAAATAACCCTTTTCGCGATAGCCTGATGAGATTTCGCCCGTTTGCGGATCTGTCCATTGCAAGGGAAAAACCGGAAATCCCAAGCGGTCGCCGTCGCGTTTGCTCAATTTTCCGTTACCTTCCGGCTTCAGCAGAAGTGGCAAATGCGCGAATTGTGGCATCGTGTCTGTCCACCCAAAATAGTCGTACAAAGTGACGTGAAGTGGCGCCGAGGGCAACCATTCTTCGCCACGAATCACGTGTGTAATGAGCATCAAATGGTCGTCCACGATGTTGGCAAGATGGTAAGTTGGCAACTCGTCAGCCGATTTATAGAGCACCTTGTCGTCCAAAACGGACGAATTGACCGTCACTTGTCCGCGAATCACATCGTTGACTACAATGGTTTGATTGGGTTCTATTTTGATGCGCACCACATATTGCTCACCGTTGGCTATGCGCTGTTGCGTTTCGGCTTCGGAAAGCGTCAACGAGTTGGTCATTGATTCGCGTGTGGACGCATCGTATTGAAAATTAGAGATTTCCGCACGCTTGGCTTCCAATTGGGCAGGCGTATCAAATGCGATGTAAGCTTTGCCGTTTTTCAGCAATTGGTCAACATACTGCTTGTAAATCGCTTTACGTTCCGATTGGCGATAGGGGCCAAAGTCGCCGCCCAGATGCGGCCCTTCATCGAATTTCAGTCCGAGCCAATCGAAAGCCTCAATAATATAATCTTCTGCACCGGGCACAAATCGCTGTGAGTCAGTGTCTTCAATCCGCAGAATAAAATCACCCTGCTGCTTTTTCGCAAACAAATAATTATATAAAGCCGTCCGCACACCGCCTATGTGGAGCGGCCCTGTGGGACTTGGAGCAAATCGAACGCGTGTCTTTTTCATTGTTTAATGTTTATTTACGGGGCAAAGGTAATCATTTTTTGCTAAAAAATTCTATGGCTAAATCTTTTTTATGACTATCCGCAGTCATAAAAAATGATTTTGCCAATCCACCGACGGCTTTATGTTTTTTTAACTAAAATAAAACCAAAAAACTTTTTGTGTTTCAAAAGTTTTCTATTACCTTTGCAGCCGCTACTGAGGGAGTCAGAGAAAAAGTTCAAAATATCCCGCAGGAGTTAATGTGCATAACGGAAAAATAAAATAAATACAGATATAAATATGAAAAGAAGTCATTATTTGTCGCTTGTTGCCCTGGTGGGATTGACACTTTTCGCATCGTGCGGAAAGAAAGAACAGGCAGAAGGTGCTGAAACAGCGCTTGATACAGTGAAAGTGAGCACAACCATTGCGCAGACGCAAACGGTTGCCGACATTGCAACTTACACCGCCAATGTGCAGGCGGAAGTGATTAATCAAATTACTCCGGTTACGCCCGGTCGCATCGAAAAAATCTATGTCGAAGTGGGCGACCGCGTCAGCAACGGTCAGTTGCTTGTGCAAATGGATTCGTCCGCTTTGCAACAACAACGTGCGCAATTAGCCAATTTGGAAGTCGATTATGCACGGTTAAACGAATTATTGAAAGTAGGCGGCATCCCTCAACAACAGGTCGATCAACTGAAAATGCAGATTGATGTGTTGAAAGCGTCCATGAAAAATACCGAAACGAACACGCAATTACGCAGTCCGACTAGTGGCGCGGTCACCAACCGCAACTACGACAACGGTAATGTGTTTGCTCAACTGCCTATTCTGACCGTTCAGCAACTTAATCCGTTGAAAGCAATCATCAATGTATCCGAATCCGCTTTTTCAAAAGTGAAAGTCGGCATGCTTGTGACCATCCTGTTGGACGTGTATGGCGATGAAGAATTTACCGGAAGAGTAAGTTTGATTTATCCAACCATTGACGCCGGCACCCATACCTTTGGTGTAGAAGTGGCAATCAACAACTCCAATTTACGCGTGCGTCCGGGAATGTATGCCCGCATCGCGCTGAATTTCGGCAATAAACAAAGTATTGTCATTGCGGATAAAGCCGTTCAGAAACAATCCGGCGCGAACGATAAATATGTTTATACCGTCATCAATGGCAAAGCGCATTACCAAAAAGTGGAACTTGGACAACGTCTTGACACCCATTACGAAATTCTTTCCGGCATCTCAGCAGGTCAGGAAGTCGTTACGGGCGGTCAAACCCGCCTCATCGAAGGCACACCCGTTCAAATAATTAAAAACTAAAAAAAACTGTCATTGCGGGCTTGACCCGCAATCCCAAGATGTCCGTTAATAAGTGATTAACGATTGTCAGGGGATGGCGGGTCAGGCCCGCCATGACAAACAATAATTAAAAAATTATGAGTTTATATTCATCAGCGGTTAAAAAACCGATTAGCACGGCTTTGATATTTATTGGGATTGCCATTTTTGGTATATATTCCTATTTTCATTTGCCTGTGGATTTGTTTCCGGACATGGAAACGAACAGTCTGACGGTCATCACGGCTTATGCCGGTGCAAGTGCTTCGGATATTGAGACGAACGTGACCCGTCCTATGGAAAACACGTTGAACTCGGTGGAAAATCTGAAAAAGATTACCTCGCAGTCGAAAGATAACATGTCGCTCGTTACCCTGGAATTTAACTACGGTACCGACATTAACATCGCCACCAATGACGTGCGCGACAAAATTGAAATGGTGCGGAGTTCGCTTCCCGACGATGTGAGCAACCCGATTATTTTCAAGTTCAGTATGGATATGGTGCCGGTGGTTATCTATTCGGCTACGGCTAAGGAGAGCGTGAATGGGCTGTACAAGATTTTGGACGAGAAAGTGGCCAATCCCCTCAACCGTGTAGCCGGTGTGGGTGCTGTGAGTATTTCCGGTGCACCGAAACGCCAAATTCAAGTGAATGTGTCGCCCGACAAAATGGAGGCATACAATCTTACGGTTGAGAAGATTGCCGGCGTAATTAATCAGGAAAACTTGAATATCCCTGCCGGAAGTTTCGATGTGGGAAGTAACACCTATTTACTTCGTGTAGAAGGCGAATTGAAACGCAGCGAAGACTTGATGTCTTTGGTGGTAGGCAGTGTAAACGGACAAAACGTCTATCTGAGAGATGTGGCAACCGTGGATGATGCGCTGCAAAGTCGTATTCAGGAGGCTTATACCAACGAGGTAAAAGGGGCGAGCATCATTGTACAAAAGCAGTCGGGTGCCAATACGGTAGAAATTGCCAACAAGGTCAATAAACTGATGCCGGAATTGCAAAAGACATTGCCCACGGATGTCAAATTGACGATGATGATGGACACCTCCGACTTTATCAAGGAATCTATCAACTCCTTGCTCGAAACGATTATTCTGGCCATCTTCTTTGTGGTGCTGGTCGTGATGTTCTTTTTGGGACGCTGGCGAGCTACCGCGATTGTGGTGCTGGCTATCCCGGTTTCTCTGGTGGCATCGTTCATCTATTTGATGGCGAAACACGGCAGTTTGAACATTATTTCGCTCTCCTCGTTGACTATCGCCATCGGGTTGGTGGTGGATGACACGATTGTGGTGTTGGAAAATGTGACCAAGCACATTGAAAATGGCTCTACGCCCAAGCAGGCGGCTATTCACGGTACCAATGAAGTGGGTGTGGCGGTTATTGCTTCTACGCTGACCATTATTGCGGTATTCTTTCCGATGACGATGGCTACCGGTATGGCAGGAGTGATGTTTGGCGAATTGGGATGGATGGTTACGATTATGATCACCGTTTCGTTGATTGCCGCTCTGTCGCTTACGCCGATGCTTTGTTCGCAGTTGCTTCGATTGACCAGTACGCAAGGAAAATGGTTTGACAAGATGTATGCGCCGATCAGTCGTTCGTTAGACCGCTTGGATGCCTGGTACAAAAAGGTAGTGAATGCCTGTGTGCGCAACCGTTGGAAAACATTGCTGATTGCGTGTGGAACGGTTGTCCTGATTATGGTGCCGGCATGCAATCTCGTCAAAATGGACTTTATGCCCGCTTCGGACAACAATATGATAACGGCAACGGTTTATATGCCGACGGGAACGCGGATGGAAGTGGCGCGTGCTGCGGCTATGCGCATTGATGAGATAGTGAAAGAGAAATATCCTGAAATCACCACACGTACCTTCTCGGTGGGTCAGGCGGATGAAAGTAACTCGTTTGCCGCAATGCAAACCAATGGAACGAACCTGATTTCATTTCGTTTCCGTGCGATAGATGCCAACGATCGCGAACGCAGCATCTATGAAATAGGTGAAGGCATGCGTGAAGATTTATCGAATATGCCGGAATTGGATAAATACATCGTTACCCCCGGCGGTAGCGGCGGTATGATGGGTTCAGGTGCCAGCACGGTGGACGTGGAAATCTACGGCTACGATTTGCCATTGACCGATAAAATTGCAGCGGAATTTAAAACCCGCCTGGCATCCGTCAAAGGGCTGAAGGACTTGAATATCACCCGTCAAGATTATCAGGCGGAGTATCAGATTGATTTCGACCGCGATAAACTGGCGGAACACGGATTAAATTCGGCAACGGTTGCCACTTTCGTCCGCAATCGTATCAATGGTTCTTATACGACGAAATTCCGTGAAGAGGGTGATGAGTACGACATTGTGGTGCGTTACGACGAAAAGTTCCGTCAATCACTCGAAGATATTGAAAATATCACGGTTTATACGGCACAGGGCAACGCTATTCGTGTGCGTGAATTGGGAACGGTGGTCGAAAAAGCATCATTGCCGCAGATAGACCGTCAAAACCGTCAACGGGTCAACAAAGTGCAGGGATCTATCTACAAAGCCGCTTTGAGTGAAGTGGTTGAAGGAGCAGAAAAAGTCATTGCCGAGATGCGTGCAGACGGCACCATTCCGCCGGAAATCGGTATCAGCATTGGTGGTTCAATCGTTGACTCATCGGAAACTAACTCAGCGTTGTTTTTCTTGATGTTACTCTGTATTCTCCTCGTATATATCGTGATGGCAGCGCAGTTTGAGTCGTTGACTTATCCGTTCATTATCATCCTGTCCATTCTCTTCGGTATCGCAGGGGTCTATTTAGGATTGATGATTACCGGCACCTCCATGAGTATGATGGGGCTGGTCGGAGTGGTCATGTTGATAGGTATCGTGGTGAAGAACGGTATCGTGTTCATCGACTACGCCAACTTGAATCGAGAGCGTGGCATGTCGGTGGATAAGGCGATTGTAGATGCCGGTCGGTCGCGTTTGCGTCCGATTTTGATGACCACCTGTACCACAGTGTTAGGGATGATTCCGATGGCAATTCCTCGCGGAGCAGGTTCTGCGATGTGGCAACCGCTGGGTATCACCGTAGTATTCGGATTGACATTCTCCACGATATTAACATTGGTGTACGTTCCGGCGCTTTACTCCATCTTTGGAGGTAACGGCGTGAATCGTAGTCGTAGGAAATACGCGAAACAATTAGCAATTAAAAGAAATTCTTAATTTTTAATTTTTAATTCTCTTGGTATGAAAGCAGTATTTATAACATACAATCAGGCATTCAAGGATGAGCTGATAACGATATTAGACCGCATGAGCCTGCGTGGTTTCACGATGTGGGACGAAGTGCAAGGGCGCGGTTCTGTTACAGGCGAACCGCACTATGGCGACCACGCATGGCCAACGCTCAATGGTGCTATCCTCACTATGGTGGAGAATAGTCAGGTGCAACCCCTGCTGGATCGCGTTCACGCGCTGGACAAAGGTTTTGAGTTGCAAGGTTTGCACGCTTTTGTTTGGGCGATTGAGGGGATGGTGTGAACGCCCACTTTGTTCACACATTCCGCATAGAGTTCTCAAATTCTTCCAGACCGGCTTGGCGAAGCGTGCAGGCCGGACAATGACCGCAGCCTGCCGCAATCACGCCGTTGTAGCAGGTGAGCGTGTTATTTTTGACGATGTCTAATACACTTAACTCGTTGGCAAGTGCCCAAGTTTCGGCTTTTGTGAGCCACATGAGCGGGGTGTGAACGATGAATTGTTCGTCCATCGCGAGGTTCAGCGTCGTGTTGGCTGAGCGGATAAATGTGTCACGGCAGTCGGGATAACCGCTGTAATCGGCTTGAGAAACGCCTGTGACGATATTTCGGATACTATACGAGCGGGCTATAACGGCGGCGAAAGTCAGAAAAAGCAGATTGCGTCCGGGCACAAACGTGTTGGGATAGGAATCCGCAGGCTTTTCCTGATCCATCGTGATATTGGAATTAGTCAGCGAATTATCTGCCAATTTGCTAATGAGAGTGGCGTCCAACACCTGAAACGGCACACCGGCTTCGGTCGCAATTTTTTGCGCCACTTCCACCTCCAGCGCGTGGCGTTGACCATACGTGATGCAGAGTGTGCGCACCTCTTTGAAGTGTTTTAATGCCCAAAACAGACAAGTCGTCGAATCCTGACCACCTGAATGTAAGACTAATGCCGATTCCTTTTTGTTCTTCATAACTTATTTACACCACAAAGATAAGCAACATTTTTTTATTTTCCAAACTCCGCACTGCGCTCCGTTTGTACGGAGTTATTAAAATTTTATGCCTTCCGGCGTAACAGATTTCCCACCCCCCCCACCCCGAATTTTTCGCCCCCATTTTTAGCCAAAAACGAGGATTCCTGTTAAGAATCCTCGTTTTTTTATTTTGTCGAAATGAAGTCATTTTCATTTCGAGAACAAAAGTACGGCGGATACTCCAACCAAACAAGTATTTAACAAAATTTGACAGAGAAACCTCTTAAATTATGTGAAAAAAAAGTGGGTTTTTCTATGTTTTCTAATTTCTAATTTTTAATTATTAATTATTAATTTATTTTTTCTCTCTCTTTTCTCTTTCATCTGTTTGTAATTGATATTCTCGGCGCCGTTTGGGCTGAAAGCCCATAAATCAATAGCGTAGGGCAACGCCCAGTCGTGTTCGGAAGAAAATTTTTATTAAGAAATAGCTTTATCATGAAACATCTTTTAGCAATGATGATGCCGATTTATCTATATTTTTCTCCTTTTGGAGGTGAAAAATCGCATATATCCTTAAAAAATTTAAGAAATAAAAATCTTCCGAACACGACTGGGCGTTGCCCAGTCATGTTCGGAAGATTCGGAGGTTATTGCAACGGCGTAGGTCGGACGCTCTTAAATGTGAATGCTGTAATCAAGTTCGATTATTTTTAACATATATTAAATACTAAATACTAAATACAACAATTAGTCGTTTAAAGAATCACCGGTATCAAGAAAGTACACACAAACATTATGCCCCTATTCAATCATAAGCTACGGTTATTGGAATTATTACAGGAAATTCCGGAAGCGCTTTTTGCCCGGATAGCCACAACAACCCAAGTGGATTATTACGCCAAAGTGCTTCGCGGCAAATTGATGTTTAACTTGCTGTTTTATTCCCTGTTAACTATCGACAAGTTGGGACAGCGCGGACTTGCCGATGTGTTTTCCTCGCCACAATTTCGATTGCTGTTCAACGTTGAAGAGGAGAGGACGCTCATTGCACACAGTTCCCTTTCCGACCGTTTAGCAGTCATGAAAGTGGATTATTTCAGGCAAATCCATGAAGTTATTTTTG
>BNTP01000054.1 GCA_025996695.1 Bacteroidia bacterium
ATGGCAATCACAATTTGTGGATAGGTACTGCCACCGGTTTGAATATCCTGAATAAGATTACGGGCGAAATTACTAAGGTTGATAGAAAAAAACTGCGCGGAAATAATATACAGGCTATACTTGCAACGAAAGACAATCAAGTGTGGGTGGGAACTAACTCCGGATTAAATCTATACGATGCCAAAAACAATACTTTCATCCAAAATGAACAGATAAATGCCAATTATCCTTTACAGAGTAGCGACATTAAAAGTTTGATAGAAGACAGCCAAGGAAATATGTGGATAGGTACGTGGAATGAAGGAATTACGAGCTACAATCCTAAGGAAGGACGTTTTTATGCTTATCCGCCGATTAATGCCGGTAATTCGGCTCACGTAATTTTTGAAGATAACAACTACAATATCTGGGTGGGAAGTTGGAATTACGGATTGTTCCGATTGGAAAATCCTTATAATGCACAAAAAATCCACTATGTTGCTTATCTGCACGAACCGAACAAGCCGAACAGTTTGTCCGACAATATTATTTATTCGCTGTCGCAAGATTTGAATACTTCTGCTATTTGGGTGGGCACTCGCAGTGGATTGAGCGTATTGAACACTAAGGATAATACGTTTACTAACCATTTGCCCAATCATTCGGAACAGTCTTTGCCCTACAACGAAATTAATTCTATCCTTCGGGATAATACCGGATTAATGTGGTTAGGCTCTTTAGGAGGCGGTGTGAACGTGGTTAATACCCGACAAACTGTCTTTCAACAACATTCATTAGAGAAAGTTCAGAAAGTAATGCCCAGCAATTCCGTGCGCAGTATTTATATAGATAAGATGGGCAAAACATGGTTAGGCATCGGCAGTTATGGTTTGGTAACTGATTATCCGGGATTTCAGCACAATCCCATTACTTCCACGGTATATCAAACCATACAGGCGGGTACGAATAATGCCTATTGGTTTGCCACTTATGGGCAAGGGCTGTTTATTTACGACCCCACTTCCGCTACCGAAAAAATACAAAATATTCACGTCAGCACGCATACATGGTTGAGCAACGATTGCGTGTATGTGCTCCACGAAGATGGCAATCAAGTGGTGTGGATAGGCACTTTGGATGGGCCCAACGCGACCTCAAAGAGATTGATCCGTATGTACAAAAAGACGCATCAAATTATCTTCCAATGACACGAAGAAAACGGATGAACCCGGATCGCCTTGACGACCGGCACGACCGCGCAACTGTCTGTCCACACGACGCGAATCGTGACGTTCCGTGCCAATAATCGCCAAACCGCCGGCCACTTTCACTTCGGGCGACAGCTTGATGTCGGTTCCACGACCCGCCATGTTCGTCGCAATCGTGACCGTACCCGTTTGACCGGCCTGTGCCACGATGTCGGCTTCTTTCTGGTGCAATTTCGCGTTCAACACATTGTGCGGAATTTTGCGCAGGTTGAGCATACGGCTCAAAAGTTCTGAAATTTCGACCGAAGTGGTACCGACCAACACGGGGCGACCGGCTTCTTTCAGCTTGATAATCTCTTCAATAACAGCGGTATATTTCTCGCGCGCCGTCTTGTAAACGCGGTCATTCATGTCGTTTCGCGAAATTGGCCGGTTAGTCGGAATCACCACTACATCCAATTTGTAGATGTCCCACAATTCGCCGGCTTCCGTTTCCGCCGTACCGGTCATCCCCGCGAGTTTGTGGTACATACGGAAATAATTTTGCAGCGTAATCGTCGCAAACGTCTGTGTTGCAGCTTCCACCGTCACGCGTTCTTTCGCCTCAATCGCCTGATGCAGACCGTCGGAATAGCGACGACCTTCCATCACACGTCCCGTTTGCTCGTCCACAATCATGACTTTGTTGTCAATCACCACGTATTCATCGTCTTTTTCAAACAAGCAATAGGCTTTCAGCAATTGATTCACCGTGTGGACACGTTCGGATTTCACGGCGTAATTCTGCATCAGTTCGTCTTTCTTTGCCTGTTTTTCGTCATCTGCAAATACCTGAGTTTCTATTTCAGCAATTTTTACACCAATATCGGGCAATACGAAAAATTCCGTATCGCCGGAATGTCCTGCAAGCATTTCGTGACCCTTGTCGGTCAATTCGATGGAGTTATTTTTCTCGTCAATCACGAAATAAAGCTCGTCCGTGATGAGGTGCATGTCCTTATTTTGCTGCTGCATGTAAAATTCTTCCGTCTTCAGCATACGTGCTTTCACCCCCGGTTCGCTCAAAAATTTGATGAGTGCCTTATTTTTCGGCATCCCTTTATAGGAGCGGAACAAGAGTTTGAAACCTTCTTCCTGTTGTTTTTCATCGCTGCTTTCAATCAGTTTTTTCGACTCGGCGAGCAGACTGTTAGCTAGTTTGCGTTGCACATCCACAACACTTTCGATGCGGCTGCGGTATTCTTCAAACAGCTGATCTTCGCCTTTGGGCACGGGGCCGGAAATAATCAACGGCGTCCGGGCATCATCAATCAAGACCGAATCGACCTCATCGACAATCGCATAATTGTGTTTGCGTTGCACCAAATCGGCGGGACCGATTGCCATATTGTCACGCAGGTAATCGAAGCCAAATTCGTTGTTAGTCCCGAACGTGATGTCGGCTTCGTAGGCTTTGCGGCGTTCGTTGGAATTTGGGCGATGCTTGTCGATACAGTCCACAGACAGTCCGTGGAACATATACAACGGCCCCATCCACTCCGAGTCGCGTTTGGAAAGGTAATCGTTGACCGTCACCACATGCACCCCGTTGCGGGTCATTGCGTTGAGGAATACGGGCAGTGTTGCCACCAGGGTCTTACCTTCTCCGGTTGCCATTTCGGCAATTTTGCCTTTGTGCAGCACGACCCCGCCGAACAACTGTACATTATAATGTATCATGTTCCACGAGATTTCGTTGCCGCCGGCCATCCAGCGATTTTTGTAAACGGCGGTATCGCCTTCAATCGTCACAAAATCGTGTTTGGTCGCCAAATCGCGGTCAAAATCGGTTGCTGTCACGCGCACTTCTTCACTTTCAGTGAATCGACGAGCCGTATCTTTCACAATCGAAAATACTTCCGGCAGAATTTCTTCCAGCGTTTTTTCGTGCGTTTCGGTCACGTCTTTTTCTATTTTGTCGATTTCTGCCCACACTCTTTCGCGGTCTTCCAACTCCAACCTGTCGATAGAGGCGCGCAACTCGGCGATTTTCGCCGTTTCTGTTGCCACTTTCGACTGAATGTCTGCTATCAATTGTTGTGTGCGGAGGCGCAGCTCATCGTTCGACAATTTTTCGATGCCCGAATAGGCCGCCAGCACTTTTTGTACATACGGATCAATCTCTTTGAGGTCGCGTTGGGACTTGTTCCCAAACACTTTGGATAGAATATCGTTGAAACCCATTTTTATTTATAATTAAAATTCGCGCAAAGGTAGTCAAAAAAATTCAAAAGATGGCTATGATTCTATTGTTTTCTCGCGCAACCGCATCAAAATTTAACATGATTATCCGCAATCATACCACTTGGCTTTCGCTCCTTGTCCCGCAGACAGCCCTTTATATACCGTAGACTTCAGATGATTGCCCTGAATTGGTTTTTAGATAATTTTTACTTTATTAGGCATATTAAAAAAAGTTTGTATCTTTGCAATAACTTTACTATACATAATCTACCGTTTATACCCCCAACTAACTAATGAAAAAGGGACAAAATGGGAAAAGCTAACGATGAAGCGCACCATAAAAATTGATTTATCTCCCAAAAAAAAAGACGAAAGTCAGTCTAAATTTCGCGCCATTCGTATGCGTGTTAGTTATGGTGGCAGACGAGTGGATTTGCACATCGGGTATAGCGTAGAGGCTGATAAATGGGACCCGATAGAAAAACGAGCTGTTGCCTGGGAAAAGAAAAATCCCTATGGGCAAACAGCACAAGAGATTAACCAAGCCATTGAGGAGTCTATGGACAGGATAGATGAAATATTTGATAAATACAAATTAGAGCATAAGCAAGTTCCTACCCCCCAAGAATTGAAACGGGATTTTAATATTTCCATTGGAAGGAAAAGTATAGTAAAGAATAAAAATGAATTTTTTGATATTTATACCAATTTTGTAAAGATTGTTGGAAATCGCAATGGGTGGTCAGTCACAGTTTATAAGAACTTTTCTACTTTGTTCAACCACTTGCAAACATACGATGCGAAGCTATCGTTTCAATCGCTCACCGAAGACACCTTGCAAGATTTTTTGTTTTATCTTTACAAGATAAATCTTCGAAATTCCACGATTGCCAAATACGTTGCGCAAATTCGGTGGTTTCTACGGTGGGCATGCAAAAAGGGGCATTACACCGGAACTCTTCATGATGATTTTAAGCCCAGATTGAAGGGTACGGATGGCAATTCAAAAGAAGTTGTCTATTTGGAGTGGGAAGAATTGATGATTTTGTATCACTTTCACTTTCCATCTAAAAACAAGAAGTTTGCTGCTATCCGGGATGTTTTTTGCTTTTGTTGCTTCACGGGATTGCGTTATTCTGACGTTGCAAAACTTCACCGAAGTGACGTAAAAAAGGATTACATATCTGTGGTAACTCAAAAAACGCATGATGGATTAAAAATTGAACTCAATAATTACAGCCGTGCAATACTTGAAAAATATGCTGCGGTTAAACTTAAAAGGGGGCGAGCCTTGCCGGTAGTCTGCATAGAACAGATGAACGCCGGTATAAAAGAAATTGGCAAGCTGGTCGGCATAAATGAGCCACAACGCATTGTCTATTTTAAAGGTCGTCAACGATGCGAAGAAGTTCATCCCAAGTGTGATTTATTAACGTCGCATTGCGGTAGACGAACGTTCATTGTTAATGCCATGCGATTAGGTGTGCCGGCAACTGTGATTATGTCATGGACGGGTCACAGTAATTATCAGGCTATGAAGCCCTACCTTAAAGTTGTAGGTTCTCTAAAAAAAGCTGAAATGGATAAGTTCAATCGCTACATGTCTGATCCGTGTTTAAATGATTATTTCATGAATGGGCTATGATTCTCTAAAAAAATCATAGCCCATCACAAAATCAGCTGTTGGGCCCTGTCCACGTGTTGCTTTCGGCGGCGTAAGCCCGTATCGCATAATCACGAGCACTTTCCGTAGAACTCGCCCAAGGAATGGGGGTGCCTGTGGCAGATTGTGTAGTGAGCTTGAACGGGACAATTATTGTACCATGTTCTCCGGTAGCATCGACAGTAAGCACCACGCCGCGAGGCGTAGTTGAGGCCGGATATAAATCTCCGAGCGCATAGACAACCGTTCCGACAGGTGGTGCCGGTGGCACCTCTACCTCCGCCACCTCATTAAACTTCGTCACATCCGGGATAGAGAACGCAATCTCTTCGCCGTCCAAGTCCAGCGTCAACAAAAATGTATATTGCCTGCCCGCTCTTCAAACACGATGCCTCGCAGGGTCGTGCAACCGGAAAACTACCTGACGCGTATTCACCGTGTCGTTGGTGAGGTAATTCACTTCGGCAACGGTGGCATACAAATAAGAAGCATCCGCCGGAGTGGCGGCTATTTCGGCGACCGTGCCATATTCCGGCGTGCTGCCGGTGAAGGCTCCCAAGACGGTTTCCTGTGGCAGCACCATCAAACCGTTTGAAGCATTGGTTATCGCGATGTAATCGGTACTCGCAGTGCCGGTGCCGTAAGGCACAAGCACATTCGTGCTCCCAAGATCCACTTTGTATGTTACCGAATCGTGTTGTGCTTTCCAGGAAACATTGTACGCACCCGCAACATGCGCAAAACCAGACGCACCATTCGGTACCGAATCCAACAGGTTGAGTGTTCCCTTCGATTTCAATTTACTCAACGCCAATTCTTTAATCACATACGTCTTGTTTTTGTTCTGATTTTGAGCCTTGAAAACAATCCGTGACAGGGCATGTTTGAAATTCAATTGGACGCTCGGATTGAGTGGGTCAAAAGCCAAATCCACACTTTTAGTTACCATGAAGTCTTCTTGTTGGTCAATCGGACGACTGTCGCCGACCCATCCGGGCACGGTGTATTGAATCTCGGGACCTGCGGCAGGAGGGGTCGGGAATGTGGGCACATTCTTTTTCAGACCGGTTGTCACGTTCACACTGGATGCCGGCGAGTAAGCGAAGAAATCCACGGAGTCTTTTGCCGGCCAGTTGGCTTTGGGGAAATAATCCCAATTGTTGGCACCTGCCCCATCCTCTTCTCCGCGCGTCACGGTCACGCCGTTCAGCACATAACCGTCATAAGCACTACCTGCTGGATGGCTCCATGCCGAGGTGGTGAACGAAGTCATCGAACCTGCGGTGGTCACACTCGCGCGAAGCTGCTTGTCTGCGAACGTCTTGAAGGAAATCTCCGGGACACTACTCTGCACCGGATTGGATTGATACAAATCGGTTGCGCAACTGCTGCTCAAGGCTACCATGCCGAGCAGGCTAAAACAAATGTTTTTTGTTTTCATTTTTTTTAATTTTTAATTATTCATTGTTCATTATTCATTGTTCATTATTTTGCCCGGGCAATCCGTTAGGATTGCATCGCTCGGTAGAAACGACCATGCCTCACACGCCCCGCATGGTAGGTATGCGGCCATTGGCGAATGGGGTTGCATGCCTACCATGCGGGGATGTGATATTCGTGCTGGAAAGGCGTGTTGGCCAACGCGACACCATAGAAAGGCGTGTTAGCAGGAGGTGTCTCCGCTCCGCAAAGCGGTCTATCGCCCGCTTTGCTTCGGTCGACAAGACGACCCTCACGTGGGGGGCAGGGGAAAGGCAGCGGCGGCTTCGCCGCCGCTGCCTTTCCCCTCTCTCTTAAAAAAATGCTGCCGTCTTGTCGACCGGAGGGACGTAGTCCCGGAGCGGAGACACCCCATGCTGACACGTCTTCCTCCAATTGCAACCGGCACAAAAAGCCGCAACAAGGCTCAAAAGTCCCGTTACGGCTTGCTTGTATGTTTGTAAAAATGGGATTTAACGCTAAAAGCACGCGGACGCGAAGACGCTCTTGCGCAGGTCGGCTTTTGCACGGGAATTTACTCCCCCCTTTTTTGTAAGTTACTGATAATGAGGGAGTTATGAGCACAATATGTTTGTTATCTATCATCTGTCCTATGCACATTAGTTTACAAAGGTACAAACTATTTTCATATAATCACGCATTGTTAAGTAATTTTAACATAATATTTTTTTGCGTATACCTGCGGCATGCAGGGTGCATGTTGTGTTGATATTTCAAGCGATGCATCCCGAAAGGATGCGGGGAGTGTCACTTCTCATACCGCAGCAATGATTTCGTTGATTACAGGAACTCCGCCATAAGCGACCATCCAAACAACTATTTTCAATTTTTTATCAAATTTGTGCCGGTCATCTCTTTCGGCTGTTGCAATCCTAAAATATGCAGGATGCTGGGGGCGACGTCTGCTAATTTGCCATTTTCGACTTTTGCGTTTTTGTCGCCGGAGATGTACACAAACGGCACCGGATTGAGTGAATGTGCTGTGTTGGGCGATCCGTCGTCG
This sequence comes from Bacteroidia bacterium, assembly GCA_025996695.1. Classification (GTDB taxonomy): domain Bacteria; phylum Bacteroidota; class Bacteroidia; order Bacteroidales; family Azobacteroidaceae; genus Azobacteroides. Next base: position 7,577 of record BNTP01000054.1, read on the forward strand.
TTTACGGCATAGTCGGCATTGCCGTGGTCGGCAATCACAATCACTGCGTAGTCGTTGGCTTTTGCTGCTTCAATCGTGTCTTTGAGGGCGGCATCTACGGCCATCACGGCTTTTTCAATCGCGCTATAAATGCCTGTGTGACCCACCATATCGCCGTTAGCGTAGTTCACCACGATGAAGTCGAATTTTTGTGATTGAATTTGTTTCACCAAACTGTCTTTCACTTCGGCGGCAGACATTTCGGGTTGCAAATCGTAGGTCGCTACTTTAGGACTTGCCACGAGGATGCGTTCTTCGCCATCAAACGGGGCTTCGCGTCCACCGTTGAAAAAGAACGTCACGTGAGCATACTTTTCCGTTTCGGCAGTATGCAACTGTTTCAGACCCTTAGAAGCCAGATACTCGCCCAAAGTGTTGTTCACATTATCTTTGTCGAACAGAATGTGCACGTTTTTGAATGTGGGGTCGTATGGCGTCATCGTGAAATATTGCAGGTTCGGCACCGTGTGCATGCCTTGCTCTGGCATATCCTGTTGCGTGAGCACGACTGTCAATTCTTTTGCGCGGTCGTTGCGGTAATTGAAAAAAATCACCACATCGCCTTCCTGAATGACTGCAAGGGGTTTGCCGTCTTTCACGCATACGATGGGCTTGATAAATTCGTCCGTCAAACCGTCCAAATAGGATTGCTCTACCGCATCAACCGGATGTTCAGTCGGGGCACCAATGCCGTTTACGAGCAGGTCGTATGCCACTTTGACACGTTCCCAGCGTTTGTCGCGGTCCATGGCATAGTAACGTCCGATGACCGAAGCAATTTTGCCGGTGGACTTTTTCAAATGACTTTCCAACTCTTTCAAAAATCCTGCCCCGCTTTTGGGGTCGGTATCGCGACCGTCCATAAAACAATGTACAAACGTCTTTTCGACGCCATATTCTTTGCTAATATCGGTCAATTTCAGCAGATGTTCCAGCGAACTGTGCACGCCGCCGTTAGAAACCAATCCCATCAAATGAATTTGCTTGCCGTTGTTTCGGGCGTATGCATAGGCACGTTTGATTTCTTCGTTTTCCAAAATCGTGTTTTCGCGACAAGCTTTGTTTATTTTTACCAAATCCTGATACACGACGCGTCCCGCACCGATATTGAGGTGTCCGACTTCCGAATTGCCCATCTGTCCGTCGGGCAATCCCACATTTTCGCCGGATGCCTGCAATTCCGAATACGGACAATTTTTCAACAGTTCGTCCCAATAAGGCGTTGGCGCAGAGGAAATTACGTCGCGTTTCGTGTGATCACCAAATCCCCAACCGTCGAGGATTACCAATAATGCTTTCTTTTTTGTCATATTTGTTTGATTTATTTTTGTCCTTGTTTTGCCTCAATGCTGAGGGTTGCATGCGGCACAGCGCGCAGGCGTTCTTTCGGAATCAGGCTTCCTGTTTCGCGACACACGCCATACGTTTTGTTTTCAATGCGAATCAATGCCGAGCGCAGGCTTTGGATGAATTTCATCTGCCGTTGCGCCATTCTGCCGGACTCTTCTTTGGAGAGCGTTGCCGCACCTTCTTCCAACACCTTAAACGTGGGTGAAGTGTCCGCCACATCATTGCCGTCGGTGTTTGATATGGTGGCTTTCAGCAATTCATAATCATGTTTTGCCACTTCTAATTTCTCGTTGATAATCGCACGAAATTCTTCCAATTCCGCATCACTGTATCGTGTCTTTTCGTTTGTTTCCATATTAATTTTCTTGTTTTTTTATTTTTACTAATAACTTAAAATCGTCTAAATCCAATTCGACGCCGTCTGTCAAATCCGCTAATACAACGCTGTTGGCAAGCACTTGATTCGCAATATAGTCTTTATAGGCCTCTACAGCCGCGTTGATGCGGTCGTTCCGTTGAATCACGACACTGATACGGTCGGTGATTTCGTAGCCGTTGGACTTGCGAATGTTTTGTATCCGGTTGACCAATTCGCGGGCAATACCTTCCTGCTCCAATTCCTGTGTGAGGGTGATGTCGAGCGCAACGGTCAATCGTCCGTCGTTGGCAACCAACCAGCCGGGGATGTCTTCGGAAATAATTTCCACGTCGTCGGTCGTGATACGTGCCATTTCGCCGGCTACAGGGATTTCCAAATAACTGTTCTTTTCCAATTGATTGATTTGAGCCTGCGACAAAGCGGTGAGGACGGCAGCCACATCTTTCATGATTTTGCCATAACGCGGTCCCAATTTCTTGAAATCGACTTTGATTTTTTTGACTAAAATACCGGCATCGCTATCCACATATTTGATTTCTTTCACGTTGACTTCATTCAAAATCAATGCCTGAACGGCTTCAATCGCCGCTTTTTGATGCGCATCCAACACGGGCACCATGATGGACGACAGCGGTTGACGCACCTTGATATTGACTTTACGACGCAATGCCAGCACCATCGAGGAAATATCTTGCGCAATTTGCATCCGCTCTTCCAAGTCCTTATCAATCAGGGCGGTATCTACTTTTGGGAAGTCGGTCAAATGCACCGAAAGTAGCCTCCCTGCCCCCCTCAAGGGGGTATCCGGACTCCCTCCCTTGAGGGGAGGGCTGGGGTGGGGCTGGGCTGGGGCTATCAAATCAAGATACAACTTGTCGGCATAAAACGGTGCTATCGGTGCCATGAGTTGCGCCACCGTTTTCAAACAAGTATACAATGTTTGATAAGCCGACAATTTATCGTCATTCATGCCGCCGCCCCAAAAGCGTTTGCGATTCAAGCGAACATACCAGTTGCTGAGGTGGTCGTTGACAAAATCATTGATGGCACGACCTGCACGAGTAGGTTCATAAGTCGAATAATATTCGTCCACATCTTTTGTCAAAGTATTGAGCAAAGACAAAATCCAACGGTCAATTTCGGGACGTTTTTCCAAAGGCACTGCGACTTCCGAACCGTCAAAATCATCCACGTTGGCATACAGCGCAAAAAATGAATACGTATTATATAAGGTACCAAAAAATTTGCGTCGCACTTCCTCGATGCCATCCGCATCAAATTTCAGATTGTCCCACGGACTGGCATTGGTAATCATGTACCAACGCAGCGGGTCAGAACCGTACTGTGCAATCGTTTCAAACGGATTCACGGCATTGCCCAGGCGTTTCGACATTTTATTGCCGTTTTTGTCGAGCACCAAGCCGGTCGAAACCACATTTTTGAACGCCACTGAATCTTTGACCATCGTGCTAATCGCGTGCAGCGTGAAAAACCAGCCGCGCGTTTGGTCTACACCTTCCGAAATGAAGTCGGCAGGATAAAAGCCCCCTAAATCCAAGCCCCCTAAATCCCCCTCTGGGGGACTTTTTAGGGCAGTTAATATTTTGTCGAGAACATTTTGAATGTCGTTTAGCACCTCCTCATTTTTGAAGCGCAGTACTTTGTAGCCCAATTTGTTTAAGACTTCCGTCCTGCATTTATCTAACTCTATTTGATTCGCTTCATCGTGATAGTCTCCATCTACCTCAACAATTAGCTGTTTGGACAAACTCACAAAATCAACAATAAAATCGCCAATGACGTGCTCTCTACGAAATTTATAGTTTTCTAATTGCTTGTCTTTCAATTGCTCCCAAAGAAAAAGTTCTGCATCGGTTGGATTTTTCTTTCTTTCACGCGCATTTTCTTTCAATATTCCATAATTAAGAGGATTAGCCGTCTTATAAAGAGTA
>BNTP01000055.1 GCA_025996695.1 Bacteroidia bacterium
GATATTTCCAGATTGTTGGTATAATACACAAATGTTCGGTTAGATTTAGATTCATAGAATACCACACGTCTAAGTTGTTGAGGATAATTTTTAGCAGTCTTTTGTCCCGTCAATTTGATTATTTGATCCGCCACTATACCTGTTTCTTTATTGCAATAATTCCGGTCATCTTCAACTTGATAGTGCATTGCTGTTTTTTCCCTGACTACAAAAAAAGCACCAATAATCTGAATCAAATAAAGTTGTTTAGTGTCCATATAAGCTCTGTCAAATATATAATACGAACCGGATTCATACGGAATTTGATTCATAACCGTAGGGTCGCTCACTTTGGCATCTGTAATAATATTGAATGCCGGAATATCCGTTTTTACATCGTACAACGTGTGGAGTTTGATTCCTGCTTTTGATGAACGAAATTTTGCCCACCAAAATACATTTAGACAAAGAGAAATAGTTGAAGAATCAAATGCAAAAACATCGCCTTCGACAAAAAATTCAGCAACTACACGTAGGGTTCTTGCTTTAGCGATGAGATGATTGGCAAAATCTTCAAAGATTTTAGGCTCTCTGCGTTCATTCACTTTAGATAAATTGCTTCGAGTAACATTTTTGCCAAAGCCAAGGTGATGAAATTTACTTTTATGGGCTTCAAGCCCGATTATCAAATCACGAAGGCTATCTCTGCCTGTTAGTTGTCCAAAAATCATTACAAGCAATTGGTTCCAACAAGTGAAGTATTTAATATATTTGTTTCCATCGTATTTGCTTACGATGCCATCAAAAACACGGTGTGGAAGAAATTCGCAAAGTTGCGAGAATACATATTGCCCATGGTGCATAAAACTATCATTTTGTTATAGGGCACAAAAGTAGTCATTTCAAAAGTCCACGCAGAATTATTGATCGTAAATATATGATTGACAATATATTATCTTAATTTATTAATGGTTTTTAGTGGACACTAGTGGTTTTATTTTTCAAAAGTAAGTAAGTATTATAGACATTCCATATCTTCGAGATATGGAATGTCTGAAACATCTTGCGAAAATTTATTCTTTCACAATCATGCTGACCGCTACTTCACTACCGCTATAAACTTTAAGCAGATAAACACCCGACGGCAAAGCCGATACGGATATTTTCTCATTGAATTGGACAAAACATAAATGTTAATTTTAAAAATTTCTTATTCTACCGAAGCATTCTTGATTTTGTTCCAACCAAGGAATGTTAAAATGTAGGCAATGATGCTGAACACCATGTTGAACCAGCCTCCAATGAGCGGAATAAAGCCTAAAACGGCTCCAACAACCAAGAGAATCAACGAGATGAACAGCAATGAAGCACCACTGCGTGCATCTGTTGGGAATGTTGCGGAATTTTTCAATTTGGAGTAAGCCCCCAACATCATGATGAAACCGATGATGTATAAAATGGAACTTACCCATCCCAACAATGGAATGAAATCTACCGCTGCTGCAACCAGCAAGAGGATGTAAGACGTGCGCACTTTGCCAATTGCGTTGCCATCGGCAGGTGCCAAAATAGTTTTGAACCCAGCCAATCCTTTGAAAATCAGGATGTAAGCAACGATGATGCCTGCCAAAAATATCCAGCAGAGAACGTCCAAGAATCCAAGACCGGAAGCAACGCCCAAAGTAGATGCAAGCGAAGCCATCGAATTGATTGGGTCTAAGATGCCATAAACAGCACCTGCAATTGCATACAGAACCATCCCGTTGAAAATTTTGCCTGTTTCTGTTGCCCAGGCTGCTTTATTAATATTTCCCATGTTAAAAAAATTAATGAATAAATCAATTGTTCCTTCTACTCGTATGGCTTTTCGTAGAAAATAATATCCGCCCGTTTTTACGAGTTTCTGCTCTCGCTGCAATATGATTTGAGTGTTTTTGCTGTTTCACTTCGCGTTTTTTGAGGGAACAGTTGCGATTCTGTTTCATATAATTGTGGCGGCTTTCCCGTCGTCGGATTTTCAAAAATTTGGACATAAAAAAAAGCGTAGACCAAACTCTGAATTTTATCTGTTTACTGAGGTTATCGACTACCTAATCAACCAAATAAATGAGTAAAGCCCACGCCATTCCTTTACTCTTGGTTGATTATTGAAATTGTTCAGATCTCAAGTAACCAAAATATAAGCTAAACGCTTTTTCCAACAAAGTCTTACAATGTGCTATAACGCACACAATGTTCGTTTTATATCATATTTTAATTATTTTTGTGTTATTTTAGAGCGCAAAGGTATAAAATAATTTGTTTTGACCGATGACTTTTTTGTATTTTTTTCCTGCCATTGACCAAAAAAAAGTTAAATGCTGCATTACCGGGTGCAATTCAAATTGTCGATTTTGTCTATTCCCTAACGGGAAAAACGGATGTGTGCTGATGCTTGTTTCTATTGATATGAATGTGCCACGGACAAGCTAATTGCCCGTCAGGTGCTATATTGTGTTATTTTTTTATTGCTCTTTTGTCAAAAAAATATCATAATCCACTCACTTTCGACCAGGTAGCGTATGTAGCGGTTGCCGTCACTAAAACAATCGTCCCTTGTTTTTTGTTGAAAAATGTTATACCTTTGTACCTTAATTTGCAGTACATATTTATAACACACGTGCAATGAATGATTTTTTACACTTAAAGAAAAACTTAAAGAAAGATTTTTCGGGCTTAAAACCAATTAAAGTTGCTGTTTTAGGCGATAGTGCCACGCAGTTTTTGGTGCAGGCATTGCGAGGCACAGGCTATGATTTCGGCTATGATTTGAATGTGTTTGAAGCTGAGTTTAATCAAATTGACCAACAAGTATTGGATCCGACTTCGGAACTTTACGAATTTCAAGCGGAAGTTGTATTGATTTTTCAAGCCACGCACAAATTGCTGCAAAAATACAATAAAAAACTAAACCAAACAGGTTTTCAAAACCTGTCAGGTTTTGCAGAAGACACCCTTGCTCACACCAAGCAATTGATTTCCACGCTGCAAAGCAAGACAAATGCCAAAATTATTTTCTGCAATTACACCGAAGAAGACGATCGCGTTTTTGGACAATATGCCAATAAGGTGGAGGCCTCGTTTGTCTATCAACTCCGCAAACTGAACTTTTTGACAGAAGAATTAGCCGGACAGACCGGCAATCTGTATATTTGTGATTTGAGCACCATTCAAAACACCATTGGTCGCGAAACATTCTGGGCACCAAACGTTTACACCAATACAGAAATGGTGGTGAGCATTGATGCTTTGCCCCATTTTGCACAGGCTGTGCTGCAAATTATTGCGGCTTTTCAAGGGTCATTTAAGAAATGCGTGATTCTTGATTTGGACAATACCGTGTGGGGTGGCGTGATTGGCGACGATGGTTTGGAAAACATCCAAATCGGACAATTGGGCATTGGAAAGGCCTTTACGGAATTTCAATATTGGGTGAAAAAATTGCAACAACGCGGAATTATTCTTGCCGTGTGCAGCAAAAACACGGAATCCATAGCGAAAGAACCGTTTGAAAAACATCCTGATATGGTGCTGAAATTAGCAGATATTGCGGTTTTTGTAGCCAATTGGGAAAACAAGGCAGATAACATTCGCAAAATTCAAAAAATACTGAACATCGGATTTGATTCCATGGTCTTTCTGGACGACAACCCGTTTGAACGCAACATCGTGCGCGAAAATGTGCCCGGAATCACGGTTCCGGAATTGCCGGAAGACCCTGCGCTCTATCTGGATTACCTCTATAGCCTGAATTTGTTTGAAACGATTAGCCATTCCGGCGAAGATGCGCAGCGCACGCAACAGTATCAAAAAGAAGCGGAACGGGTGATTTTTCAAGAGGCGTTTACTAATGAAGACGATTTTTTGAAAAGCCTCGACATGATTTCGGACACGAAACCGTTTGACAACTTCTCAATTCCACGTGTAGCGCAACTGTCGCAACGCTCCAACCAATTCAATTTGAGGACGATACGTTACACCGAAGACGATGTGAAACGCATCGCACAATCAGATAAATACGTCACGTTTTCGTTCACCTTGGAAGATAAATTCGGCGACAACGGTCTGATTTGCGCCGTCATTTTAGAGAAGCGCGATGCACAAACGCCCGAAAATAAAACGCTATTTATCGACACATGGTTTATGAGTTGCCGTGTTTTGAAACGCGGTGTCGAAGCCTATACTTTAAACACAATTGTGGACTGGGCAAAGGTCAACGGATACGCCACTGTGGTGGGCGAATACGTCCCAACGCCCAAAAATGAAATGGTGAGAGATCATTACAAAAATTTGGGTTTCGCATCAAAAGGCGGCGTATGGGCGCTGGACGTGGCGACTTACGAAAATAAAACGAATTATATAACCCGAAAATGAAAAACACGGCATGGGAAAGTTTAAACAATCCGATTTTTAATTACATCGAATTCGATGTAATTAAAAATAAAGCTGACGTGAATAGTTTTGTACTAACAATAAAAAATACATAATTAAAATGGACAAACAAGAAATTTTATCACAAGTGCAAGACATTTTCAGAGATGTTTTGGACGAAGAAAACATCCATTTGACGGACGAAACAACCGCCAACGATGTGGAAGAATGGGACTCTTTGACGCATATTCAGATTATTGTGGCGATTGAAAAAAAGTTGAAAATCAAATTTACCTCCAAAGAAATTCTTTCGTGGAAGAATATCGGCGAAATGGTTGAGACCATCCAATCTAAATTAGTTGCCTGATGCTCGAAAATGCTGCCTTTCATCATGTAGGGATTGCCGCAAAATCCATACACAGCACGTCTGTCCCCTATACGGAAGCAGGCTATCACCTCACTGAAACGGTCTTTGATCCGATTCAAAATGTGAAGATTGCGTTTTTGGAAAAAGCGGGAAGCCCGCGATTGGAACTTGTGGAACCGGTGGATAACACTTCTCCGGTTTACAATATTATAAAGAAAGTCGGAGTTTCTGCCTATCATTTTTGCTATGAAGTGGAAAATCTGCCAACGGCAATCGAAACGCTTGAAGCCAAAGGTTTCCGAGTGCTGGTGGAACCGGTGCCGGCGATTGCTTTTGACAATCGGAAAATCTGCTTTCTCTACCATTTGGATGTCGGGTTAATTGAATTGTTGGAACAAAAAAAAATAATTGATACTTTTGTTTCGACTTTGACGAATTTTGGGACAAGAAAAGCATTTTGCATTGACGGCCATTTCTATACGTACGACGAGTTGGCAAAGACCATTTCGAAAATCAGGAAGGCATTGCAACACGGCTTGCATGCAAGCAAAAACATCGGCTTTGTTGCCAACGACGATATTGAGACGTATGCCTCGATTTATGCGATTTGGCTCGAAGGGTTGACATACGTGCCGCTGCATCCCCAGCAACCCATCGAACGCAATCAGAAAATCATTGCTCAAGCAGAAATAACAGTCGTGTTGTCGTCCAATACCATCCCTTTTTCAGAAGTGGAAATCATTGACACACAATCGCTTGTTTTTGACACTTATCTTCTGGATGTCAAAGAAACGACAAACGAGCAAATCGCTTACATCCTTTTTACTTCCGGAAGCACCGGAAAGCCGAAAGGCGTTCCTGTCACTTTTGGAAATCTGAACGCATTCGTAGATTCGTTTTGGGATTTGGGCTACACAATGGATGAAAACGATCGGGTGTTGCAGCCCTTTGACTTGACTTTTGATTTGTCCGTCATGTCTTATCTCATCCCTGCACTGCGAGGGGCCTGTGTCTACACCGTGCCTCACGACCAAATAAAATACAGCTATATCGCTGAACTCTTGGAAGATCAGGAGCTGACTTTTGCGCTCATGGTGCCTTCCACCATTCGCTACCTCCGACCCTATTTCGACGAATTGAACCTGCCGGCATTGAAATACAGCCTGTTTTGTGGCGAGGCTTTGCCCTTGGATTTGACCGAAGAATGGAGCCGATGTATTCCCAATGCGTTTATAGATAATGTGTACGGCCCCACCGAAGATACTATTTTCTGTTCGCGCTACCGCTTCAACCGCACGGGTGAAAACAAATCGCACAACGGTGCGTTGTGCATCGGAACGTCCATGAACAGTGGCGAAATGATTATCGTGGATGAAAATAAACAGCCCGTGGCCGCCAACGTTCAAGGCGAATTGTGCTTGGCCGGTAAACAGCTGACGCCCGGCTATTGGCACAATCCCGAAAAGAACAGCGAGGCTTTTTTTGTGCACAACAACACCCGATTTTATCTCTCCGGCGACGTCTGCTACAAAGACGAAGACGGCGACATTTTGTATTGCGGACGTGTGGATTCACAGGTTAAGGTGCAAGGCTTCCGTATCGAATTAGGAGAAATAGACTTTCATGCCAAAGCATTTGTGGCCGGACACAATGCCGTGAGTGTTGCTTTTGACAATGCGTCAGGCAACACCGAAATTGCTTTGTTTGTGGAATTTGCAGAATCTAATGCCCCCGATCTGTCGGGATTGACTGACTATTTACAATCGAAATTGCCCGCCTACATGATTCCAACAAAAATAATCTCCGTAGCAAAATTTCCACTGAATGCCAATGGGAAAACGGACAAACACGCTTTAAAAAAGATGATTTAAGATGGAAGATCAAATTAAAATCCGAAAGGCAACCTTAGCGGATATACCGTTTATCGTGGAGGCAATCGTCCACGCTGAAAAAAGCGGTACAGACATCTTGTCCTACACCACGATTTTTGGATTGTCGGAAGAAGAAACGCGTATAAAGCTGGCAGAGATGCTGGAAGAGGAGGTGGACGGCTGTGAGCTGTCTGTGTCGTCTTATCTGTTAGCCGAAACTAACAATCAAGTCGTCGCGGCGTTAGGCGGATGGATTGAAGGATTGGACGGCATGTCGTCCAATGACTTGAAAGCAAATTTGATTGGCTATTATTTTCCAAAATCATCCTTTGAAAAGGCTGTTGTGGCAGCTCCTGTCATACAGGAATTAGCGATAGCAAGGACGTCCGGCACCATTCAAATAGAAATTGGATATGTCCGTTCGGAATTTCGCCAACACAACTTGTTTGAACGATTGATAGAGGCGCAAACGAAGCGGCTTTTAGAGATAAAAAATGATTTGAAAATCATTGAGTCACAAATATTTGCATGCAGCAAGGCAAAATTCACGTTTGCGAAAATGGGATACGGCGTGGCGGAGGGAAAAACATCCGAAAACCCACAAGCCGATTTTTATTTCCCATCCAATACAAAACTATTAGTGAGTAAAACAATAAAGGGAGCGCAATGATCCCATTTTAATGCGTTGGCTTCGGAAGCCGCCAGGTGCACATCGGGATTATTGCCATAAATGCTGTATTTGGGATGATGTTTCTGTAAATAAAAAAAGCGGAGTAGTTTGATATTTCTATCAAATACTCCGCTCAGTATTTTTGTACTTGTTTGAGTTGCGTCACAGTGGAAAAAAAGCAGTCGCATACGGTGGCCTCGCAGGCACAAGCAAGAGGCGCGGTCACCTTATCCGGATAAGCCGGACTACTGCGCTCGGTTATCCTGCCTATTGGAGGTAATCAATAGCCCAGCTCGTCTGCCCCGACGCAGATCGTATTTCGTATACGGTGAGCCTCCGCACCCAAGTCATGCAAGCGCCACGAGGGACTTTCCGGGGGCTCCAGGGAATCCAGAAGGCTGCATGCGACTTGCCACTGGCACAACAGCAGAGCGTTCATCGCATTCATTATTATCGTTTCGGCCAGTGTAAATAACCCATGGCCCTCACCTCCCATATCTATTAAGGTATTAATTTGGTTCTGAAATGTTACTCCGCCCTCTGCATTATTACATTGAATTGCCTGTTCAATATCGTCATATAAACCAGACAAGGATTCCTGGATGTAGCCATTTAGTTCTTTGGCTCTTTCCTCCTGAATGTCGCACTGTGCCTTGGCCTCGGGGCAACAAGGAGCGTCCCTGAGCTTGGGAAGTACCCTCGTGGTAGCGGAGGTCTGCCGCAACGTCGGCTCACCCTGTTCTTTGGCACCCATAGTAGAGGTCTGACTTTCGGGTACCAGCACTGTTTCAGCGACGGGCATTGAAAAAGCGCCCGTATTTATCGTCCACAGAACGATAATTAATAACATATTTTTCTTCATTTTATTTTATTTTTTAAAGTCAGAGATGATTCAAGAAAATCCTCAACCATCGTCCGACAAATTATTTTTAATTTTTTTAGTAATTCATAATCACAATATCAGACACCGAAAGGCGTCGTGCTTAGTTAGGGTGACGTCCGTTTCCAATAATCCAACCGCCTGTGTATTTAATTTCATTGTCGGCGAGGGTGTCGGGGGACTACCCCGAACACCTTATTACATTCCACACTTGCCGACGTCATCAGAGTCGGCGCGAAAGTGCCAGTGTATCACAAACTTCAAAACTGTTGTGCAGCGCATTCGTACTCAGGCGGTTCAACATTTACGAAGTCAAAGTTCATGGATAGGTTGATTCCCACGGTTTCAGTGAGCGTCGTGAGCGCATCGTTGAGAGTTCCGCAATCGTTTTTTAAGTTGGCCCTGGTTCCGCAGGCAAAAATCTTTTGGATGTATGCACCCCAAGCGTTAGTATGCGCTATATTCATCGGAAATACTTCCAAGGCTTCAGCGATTTTTCCCTTACCTAGATCCGACATGGCGACTAGCAACTTAATTTTGGTGAGTCGACTCTTGTCGCAATCAGCGCATGGGGACGGCTCGCCGAGAATTTGTAGGGCATTGTCGCGGTCGATATTCATCCGCGCAGGAACGGCGGATGATGCGTTCGATAGGTCCATCGCCGCATCAAGCGCGCGGGAAACATTTTGCCCGGTGGCCGGCCATTGTACAGCCAGCACGAGGAGAGTACACATTACAATTTTTTTCATATCATTTCATTTTTTATTTGTCAGAGGAGATTCAAGAATATCCATAAAGCCCACCCGACCTGTTACAATTTATATTTTAAGAATTCATATACGACATCAGCCACGGACAAGCAGTATGCGTTGATTTGGCCGACGTTAGTTTCCAATAAGCCAACCGCCTGTGTATCCAATTTCACTGTCGGCGAGGCTGTCGGGGGACAACCTCGTACACCAAAGGACACTCTCATACAAGCGTCGGCGATGACAATGCTTAATATCCTCTATAATTGCACGGATATTATTATTGATACGGGGGTGGATTTTGCCAACGGCATACATCAAGTGCGGGGCGCCGTTGATCAAAAGTTGTTTTAGCGGCCCTTATAACGTCTGAACTAAACCTGATCCACCCAGTCGCGGCGATAAGTCCTGGGAGGTCGCACCCCCATTGTACTCCGCGTACATTATCCCACGATGGATCCATCATATTTTTGTAGGCATGGGCGCGTTCCACGGCGTTTTTTACTTCGTTAGCTATCGCATTGCAAGCGGGCGGCACGAAAATCTCAGTTACTGCCCAATAATGGATCATCGACTCCGCGATAGGATCGCTAACTTCGACTTTCACTTTGCACCCCATTAGATGGGAGTTGACTAATGTTCGTACTGGCTCGCAACAATTACTTGGTATAAATCCACCCGCCCGCGTGATCGGTAGAGTGTAAGCCACAAGGGTCGCTTCACTGCCAACCAAATCATTGTTAGTTACACTTGAATGTTCTTGGGCGGATGCATCCGATAATATTATCGAAAGCCCGATAATTACAAATATATTTTTCTTCATAAATTTTAATTTTTTTAGTAATTTATATAATACGGCATCAGCCACGTGCGAGCTTTAAATCTCGATTGGCCGAGGTTCGTTTCCAATAATCCAACCGCCTGTGTATCCAGTTTCTTAGTCGGCGAGGGTATCGGGGGACAACCCCAAACACCAACCGACACGGTGAAACTGACGTTGGCGAAAACAACGTTTAATAGTCTTGTAATTGCTCGCAACAGATTTATACGTCGACCCCGCATTAAATATAATGGTTCATATAACATTGTTTGAGATCTTGCATATTTTTTTCGTATGTTTTGTAGGGACCATTCAAATATATGGTCAATTTTCGGTTCGTGACCCCCACGTCATAGAATGCTTGGCGTTCATTACAGCCGTAGTCGTATCTAGCCACTTCATGATCCCATATTTCAATGATGTCGCCCAGGATTTCTAGATGTCGGTTGAAGCTCCTCTCGGTGTTTGTATATTCCGTTGCGCACATCTCTTTGCGACGGTTGTTCAGAACGAAATCATAATAATCAGTTGCGTTAGCATTTTTGCGTTTCTCTATAGCTTCAATCTGGGCGTGGGTGCTTTGTAGTAGCATGTTGATTCTTGTCGCCCGTGCCCCGCATTCATCCGGGCATTTATTCGTGTAGGGTTTCTTGGCGGTCACAGGCTCCAGTTCGATAGTGGCATAACCTAGGGTTTCGCTACGGTCACCTTCAAAGGTATTCGCAACAACAGTGTTTATGAAAGGCGGAGCCAACATAACAATGAGAGCAGTACATACAACGAGTATTTTAATTCGAATCATATTTTTGGATTTCTTCATTTTATTTTATTTTTTAAAGTCAGAGAAGTATCTTGGAATTTATTTAATACTCCCCCGACAAGTTATTCTTTAAAATTTTTATTGCTCACATCGAAATTACCGTTTACCGCAATATATCAGTTGCCCGTCTGCTGCCACAGTCAATTTAGGTATAAAATTAGCCAATGTCGTGATAGCTGCACTAACTGTTCCCTGTTGGGATGTCATTATTGCGCTGGCGCTGTCCGACAAAGATCCTAATTGAGTGTAATCTATGGACTCAATCGACGCTGAATTGCTTTCATCTCCAAGTCCCAACTGGTTGAATATTTCCATCAGAGCCGACCCATAGCGAATGTCATCAAGCAGGTCGGACGGCAATTTTAGTTTATCAAGATCTGTCCGGTATGCTTTTTCCCATTCACTATACTGCTTGTCAGTGGCTTTTGGGCAAGTCATAAAAATGCGCTTAGCCTCATCAAAGGCGTCATTGGCTTTTATCATTGCCGCGTCATACTCGTTGAGCACTACATTCACGCTGTTCCAATCATCCAACGATTTCTGCAACGCGGTCAAAGCGTTTTCCTCGGCAGCGGTCATACGGCCACACGGATTATTTGGATCGGGTTCATCTTTTGGCAGTCCATCAATAATCTGTATTAATAAGGCCAGGGCTAGCGGTCCAAGGGGAAGAAG
>BNTP01000056.1 GCA_025996695.1 Bacteroidia bacterium
TCTCTTATTGTTTAGTGGCCATTGTCGAACATGAACTCAAACTCAAACGTTCTACCTATGATGTCCTGCGTATTTTGAGCATCTCGCTATTGGATAAAACCCCGCTCAAGGATCTCTTTGAAAAATCTGCTCATACGGACAACTATCAAAATGATAGGCAGCTAAGTCTTAATTTTTTTTAGTGGACACTAGTGAATGAACAATGAATAATTAAAAATTAAAAAAAGCATGAGAAAAAAACAATTATTTTTTAGCCTGCTCGGCCTGGTGGCTTTGAGCAGCAGTTGCGCAACCGATTTGTATCAAAACAATCCGGTGCAGAGTAGTGAGAGGGAGATTTTCTTCAAGACGTTCGCGGACAAGCAGCTGCGAGCAAGTGTAACCACCGCAGGAGCGATGACTTCGTTCACCACCTCGGCGTGGAGCCATCCTGACGCTGCGGTCAGTACCACAAATCCTTACAACGTTTATGTGCTGAACGGCGTGACTGTAACACGCGGCGAAGCGGGCGGCGGTAGTACTTGGGACTATTTCCCAAAAGCGAACTGGCCGGCAAAAGCCTCGGTCGATTTCTTCGCTTACTCGCCCGCATCCAGTGTGAATGTGACGGTTGGCTTGAAACAGGCGTCTTCGGTCACGCTCCCTCCTGTCACCGGTCCCGAGATTGAATACACCGTGCCGGGATGGGTCGGCGGCAGTCGTCCGATTGACCAGCAAGAAGATTTCATGGTGACTAAAAATGTCGATTTGACTTTTGCAAGCAGTCCAACCGTGCAATTGAATTTCAAGCACGCCTTGTCACGGATTGTGTTCAAGGCTCAAAATCAGAACAAAAACAAGACGTACGTGATTAAAGAACTGGCTTTGAGTAAGTTGAAATCGAAGGGAACGCTCAACCTGTTGGATTCGGTACCGAATGGAGCAGATCCATTTCCGCATGTTGCGGGTGCATACGACGTTGCTTGGAAAGCACAATCCGATACGGTTACATACAAAGTGGATCTTGGGAGTACAAATGTGCTTGTGCCTTACGGCACCGGCACTGCCGGTAGCGATTACACCGCGATAACCAATGCAAGTAACGGCTTGATGGTGTCGCCGCAGGAAACTATCTTTGGAGCCTTCACCGGCAGCACGCCGGAATATGGCACGGTCGCCGAAATAGACGTCTCTAAGTTGGCAGCTTATATCCAGGCACAACTTCGCCTCGCGGCGTGGTGCTTACTGTTGATGGTACCGGGCTGCATGGCACAGCTATTATCCCGCTCATGTTCACTGCGCAACCTGCCACAGGCACCCCTATTCCATGGGCCAGCGCAACGGAAACCGCTCGTGAATATGCGATACGGGCTTACACCGCCGCAGGCAGTACATGGACAGGGACTGACAGCTACCCGATATTTGAACAGGTTGGTATCCATTACGGTAACCCCGACCCAAGTACTTGGCCGGTACACGCCTTCGCCGACTGGGATGATTATGCTCTCTTGTCCGCAGGCTCTCGGGTTACAACGGCAGGAGATGACAAAACTGTGCACACTAAATACAGCTTGGCTGATCCTACCGTTATGGGTCCGTTGTACAATTTACTTGATTCGTGGGGTTTCTACAATGACGGTGTCGGACAATATATTACCATACCGTGGGGTGGGTCGTACATGACTGGGAATCCATCACCCGGCCACGGGGACGACGAAGACTGGACTATTACCTGGGACGCCACAATGGCTAGAAGTAAAATTATCATGATACCGTCGGGCATCTGGGGGCTATCCGGTTATACGAGCTCCTTCGAAGCAGACGCGGATCTGTCATTGTTTTTAATAGAAACATTTTAATCCCGTTAGGGATTGTAGGGGAGCACGACAAAAATCGCATTTTGTTGCGACAGTGCTCCCTCTTTTGACAGGCGACTAATAATTATCATGTTTTGCTGTAAAATAATTCACAAAAAACTTGCAAATCTACTTAAGAAAGTTTACCTTTGCAGGCTGAATAGCAAGTGGCACCCCGAGTTTAACGGTGTGGCATTAAAAAATAAAATAAAAAAATAACAATAACAGATGCAAAACAAAGGTTTTATTAAGTTTCTGGCAATCGCATTGACCCTGGTCAGTGTGTTCTATTTATCGTTTACGGTAGTAACCAATAAATATTACAAGGACGCAAAAGTGTATTCCGGTGGTGACTCACGATTGGAAAATCAGTTTTTAGACTCGTTGAGTAAAAAGAAGGTGTGGTTGGGTTATACCCTGGAAAAATGCCGCACATTGGAAATCAATCTCGGTCTTGACTTGAAAGGCGGGATGAGTGTAATCATGGAAATTGCCGGACAGGATGTGGTGAAATCTCTTTCGGGCAACAATCCGGATGCGAATTTCAATCAAGCGTTAGCCAATGCAACCGCTTTACAAAGCAAAGGTCAGAACGATTATGTGGCGTCTTTTGTCAACGAATATCAAAAATTAGACCCGAACGGCAGATTGTCGGTAATTTTCGGAACGTATGAATTGCGCGACAAAATTCGTCCGGAAATGTCAAATAAAGAAGTGGCTGTGGTTTTGAAAACAGAACTGAAAAGTGCTTACGACAACTCGTTCAATGTCTTGCGCAACCGTATTGACAAGTTTGGTGTGGTGGCTCCCAACATCCAAAACATGGATAAAGAAGGGCAAATCTCTATCGAATTGCCGGGCGTGAAAGATCCTGACCGCGTGCGTACCTTATTACAAGGTACTGCCAACTTGGAATTTTGGGAAACGTGGACAGAAGCCGAAATTCATTCAACGTTGATTGCGGCTAACAATATTATACGTGATGAAATTCAGTTAGCAGTTACCAATGAGCAGTTACCGGTTGTTGCTGATGCATTGGCAAACGATGCGGTGAAGGATTTTGGGGCTATGTCGGCTCAGGACAATCTGTTGACACAACAAAATGAAATGGCTGAAAATTCGCAAATGCCGTTGTTTGCGGCGTTGGGTATTGACCCAAGTCAGCCTTATCCTTATTGCGTCGTAGCAAGTGTACCAAAAAGTCAAATGCCGAAAGTGGATGCCTATTTGGCAAATCCGCAAGTCAAAGCATTGTTGGAATCCAGCCTCATCAGCTTGAAATGGACAGTAAAACCACAAAACGAAGAAGATAACATCTATCAATTGGTAGCATTGAAAATTAATTATGTAGACGGCAAACAGAAACCTGTTTTAAGTGGTGATGTGATTTCAAGTGCAGACGCTCAATTTGCTCAAAACACCTTTGGCAGACAATCAGAGGCGAGTGTGAGCATGACAATGAAAACCGATGCGGCTAAAGTTTGGGCACGCGTGACTGAAGAAAATGCACCTCACGGCAATGTTCCGGGACGTTCGATTGCGATTGTATTGGATGATGCCGTATATTCCTTTCCAAGGGTTCAAGGCGCCATCACGGGCGGCGTTTCAAGCATCACCGGTAATTTCACAATTGAAGAAGCAAATGACTTGGCAAATGTTTTGAAATCAGGACGTATGGCGGCACGTGCAGTAATCGTTCAAGAAGATGTTGTAGGCCCGTCGTTGGGACAACAAGCGATTACACAGGGATTTATTTCCTTTCTCATCGCCTTGCTTGTCTTGTTGCTGTATCTAATTGCCATGTATGGTTTGAAGCCGGGGGCAATTGCCGATGGCGCCTTGTTGCTTAACTTGTTCTTCTCGTTGGGCGTGATGGCATCGTTTGGCGTGGTGTTGACCTTGTCGGGTATCGCCGGTATCGTGCTGTCGTTGGCTTTGGCTGTGGATGCGAACGTGTTGGTTTACGAACGTATCAAAGAAGAAATGCGCGGCGGTAAATCGTTGGTAAAAGCGGTGGAAGAGGGTTATTCTAAAGCATTTTCTGCAATCTTCGACTCTAACTTAACCTCTCTTATTACCGGTATCATCTTGTTGCTATTTGGAACAGGGCCTATTCGCGGTTTCGCATTCACCTTTATTATTGGTATTGTCGTGTCATTCTTTACGGCTCTTTACTTGACCCACTTGACTTATGACAAGTTGTTTGAGAAAGGCAAATTGAAAAAATTGACATTTACGACCAAGATTTCTGAAAATTTATTGCTGAATCCGAAATTTGATTTTTTGAAAACAATCAAATGGCAATATATAATTTCAGGTGTTGTTGCTTTTGTTTGTATTATTTCTTTCTTCCCGCAATTAGGCGGTAGAGGCTTGAATGAAGGCATCGACTACACCGGAGGGCGTAACTATGTCATCAAATTTCAAAATCACGAGAAGATAAATACGGTGGCAGCAGAAGAATTGTTGTCTTCGGAATTTGAAGAAAGTACGCCAAGCGTCATCACCATTGGAACCGATAATCAGATACGTGTTTCAACTAACTACATGATTGATTCTCAATCGCTTTCAGTAGACAGTATTATCCAAACAAAATTGTACAACGGTTTGAAAACATTGTTGCCGGCCGGCACGAGTTACGACCAATTTGTGCAAGGAGATTATATTCAAACGCAATCGAAAGTGGGCCCGAGTATCGCTGATGATTTGACACAAAAGGCAATTTGGGCGGTTTTATTATCTGTGTTGGGTATTGGATTGTATATTTTATTGCGATTCCGTGATATTTCGTATTCGATAGGCACTATCGCCGCATTGACGTTTGACACGCTGTTTGTTCTTGGCGCTTATTGCCTCTTGTGGGGATTCGTTCCTTTCTCTCTGGAGGTGGATCAGACGTTTATCGGGGCTATGCTGACGGTAATCGGTTACTCGGTAAATGACAAGGTGGTTATTTTCGACCGAGTGCGTGAATACACCCACTTATATCCGAAACAGGGAAAATATCAGTTGTTCAACGGCGCACTTAATTCCACTTTGGATCGTACTTTTAACACTGGGATGAGTGCTTTATTGGTATTGTTGGTCATTTTCTTCTTCGGCGGCGAATCATCAATCCGCAGTTTCTCTTTCGCCATGATATTAGGAATTGTGATCGGCACGCTCTCTTCTTTGTTCATAGCAGCTCCGATTGCTTACAGCCTTCAAGAGCGCAAAATTAAGAAAGTTGCGCTGAAGAAATAAGTATGAAGTGAAGAAAAGCCTGAAAGGCTGAAATATTTGTAATCGTGGGCGTAAAAGCCCACGATTTTATAAAGGAGCAAGATGAAACAAAGAAATGTTATTCCTCAGATAAGGACAGTATTAAAGGAAGTTATTCCTAATGCTGAAGTAATGCTCTACGGTTCTGTAGCTCGTGGTGAAGAAACAGAGGAGTCAGACATTGACCTCCTTATTTTGGTTGATGAGGACAAATTGACGTATGACGACAAAGGAAAGATTATACAAAACTTGGATACTATAGAAGCTAAAACAGGCGTTGCTATCAGTCCGGTCATTCGAACTCGGGCAGAATGGCAGAATGTCCCTTTTAGAACGCCGTTCATGATAAATGTTATAAATGAGGGAATAAGATTATGAATGCACGATTAACAGACGCAGAAAGGAATGATATAATTGCCTATCGGATGCAACGAGCAAACGATACCTTACATGACGCAGACATCTTAATAGCAGAAAATGCCTATAATGCAGCTGTCAACCGCATCTATTATGCTTGTTATTATGCTGTAAGTGCATTACTCTTAAAGTATTCGTTTGAATACAAAAAACATCATGGAGCGAAGACTCTTTTTCATCAGCATTTTATTGCAACAAAAAAAATAGAAATAAAGCACTCTGTCTTTTTTAGTCAATTATTTAACAGTCGAAACGAAGGTGATTACGATGATTTTATCTATTTTGATGTTGAAACGGTCACTGCTTATCGGACAAAATCAACAGAATTTATAATGACCATTCAAGATGAATTAAACAGACAAGATGAAACCCTCTAAAACACTCCTGTTTCTCATAGCAGTATTGGTGTCGTTAGGAACTATCAGTGCAATTTTTCCGAAGCAAGGGGTTGCTTTAGGGGAGTTGCAATTGTATTTTCCAACGTTAGACGATGTTTTTGCGCCCAATGAAAATCAGTCTACGGCGGTTACGGAGCAAATGGACGCTATGGAATTGAGTTTGAAAATGCGGCGAAATGCGCAGGAGGATGCGGCTTACAATGATTCATTACAATTCTATCTTGATTTTTTCAACAATCATCCATCGCGAATTCACCTCCCTGATGCTAATTACGACTATTTCGATGCGCTGTTTGACGCGTTCGACAACAGTCGCGCAGAGCAAAAAGTGGTTCGCGTGTTGCACTATGGCGATTCGCAGATTGAGGGCGATCGCATCACAGGCTATCTTCGGCAGCGATTGCAAGAGAAATTCGGCGGCATTGGTCCGGGATTATTGCCGGCTGTTCAGGTAGTGCCGGCGACTTCGGTGGGGCAAACGGCTTCCGAAAATATTGCGCGTTACATCATTTCAGGAAATTTTGCCAGCAGGGCAGGGCATCGTCGTTATGGCGTTCTCGGGCAGTTAGGCGTTGCAGAAGGCAATAAAAGTAGCATCACGGTCAAGGCACGCAACTGGCAACAGAGTTTTGAGAATGGTAAAACGTTTCAGAAAATTTGTCTGTTTGTCGGGCACACAGGCACCAATTTTCAGGCAGATTTGTCCGTGCCCAAGCAAGAAGCTTTCAAAGCCACTATTTCAAAACCCGATTTGCCGGTGAATGTCCTGCAATGGAATCTTCCGGATTCGATTTCGCAATTCACGCTTAATCTCTATGGGCGAGGTGAAATTTATGGGATAGCTGCTGACGGCATGAGTGGTGTGGCGGTGGATAATATCCCTTTCAGAGGCAGCTCCGGAACTTTTTTTACGCAAATGGACTCGACTGTCTTAAAAGCGATGTTTGATGAACTGAACGCCCAACTGATTTTGCTGGAATTTGGCGGCAACATGACTCCGTCCATCACGAATAATAAGGCGGTAGAGGCTTATCAAAAAACCATGTCGAAGCAAATTGCTTACCTCAAAAATCTCTGTCCGCAAGCAAAAATTATTTTGATTGGTCCGGCCGATATGTCTACCAAAATACACGGCGAGCTACAGACTTATCCCTATCTCGAAAAAACAATTGCTGCTTTGCGAGAAGCCGCGTTGAACAACAATGTTGCCTTTTGGAACATGTATGAGGTGATGGGCGGACATAATTCCATGATTAAGTGGGTGAAAAATGCGCCGTCTTTGGCAGCTACCGACTACATTCATTTCAATGCCAAAGGGGCCGAACGCATCGCCGAGCTATTCTACGAATCGTTGGCAATTTATTACGATTATTACCACTTTGTGGACAAAAAACGCCCAAAGACTAAGGAGGTCGCGATGAAAACGGAGGCTAAAGATTTGAAAAAAACATTACACGAACTGAGTGAGGAGGAAAAAGATGCCATTTTGGAGCAAAATTTGAAAAGATTGAGACAACAGCGAGAAAATAATTCCGCGCCAAATGAACCATAATCTTTGTAATAATGGCAAATTTTTTGGAACATATAAAGGCGAATTTTCCGTTCGAACCAACTCCTGAGCAACAGCAAGCACTCGAAGAGATCAACACGTTTCTGTTTGACAAAAATTCGGATTCCATTTTTTTGCTTAAAGGCTATGCCGGCACCGGGAAATCGTCGCTGGTGGGCGCATTAGTCCAAACGATGACGGAACTGAATCAAAAATCTGTACTTTTAGCCCCTACCGGACGTGCAGCTAAAGTTTTTGCCGGTTATGCGCATCACAAAGCCTACACGATTCACAAAAAAATCTACCGCCAGCGCGCTTTTTCCAACGATCCAACGGGTGTGACACTCAACTTCAACGCACACGTCCACACGCTGTTTATTGTTGATGAAGCGTCGATGATTTCAAGCCTCCCCCCAAGCCCCACCCCAGCCCTCCCCTCAGGGGAGGGAGTAAGCCTCCCCCCAACCCCCTCCACAGGAGGGGGAGCTGCTCCCTCCCCTGAGGGGAGGGCTGGGGTGGGGCTTGCTCCCTCCCCTGTGGGGAGGGCTGGGGTGGGGCTGTTAGACGATTTGATCCATTATGTCTACAGCGGACAAGGTTGTCGCCTGATTTTATTGGGCGATTCAGCGCAGTTGCCGCCCGTTTCGCAGGTTGAAAGTCCGGCATTAGACCCTGACTTTTTAGCCGGTTACAATTTGCGCGTCCACACGCTGACGTTGACGCAAGTGGTGCGCCAAACAAAAATGTCCGGCATTCTCTACAATGCCACTTTGCTGCGTAAAGCCATTGAGAAAGGGACGGTTAATGTGTTTCCAAAAATTAAAACCAAAAATTTCTCCGATGTTCAAATCATTAAAGGCGATGAATTGCTTGAAGCCATCGAAAACGCATATCAGCGCAACGGCATGGAGGAAACCATCATCATTTCGCGCTCCAACAAACGCGCCAATCTCTTTAATAACGGCATTCGCAACCGCATTCTGTGGCGCGAGGAAGAACTGTCGTCCGGCGATTTATTGCTCGTTGCCAAAAACAACTATTTTTGGGCAAAAGACATTCAAGAAATGGATTTTATTGCCAATGGCGACATCATGGAAGTCAAACGCATCCACCGGACGCAAGAGCTCTATGGTTTTCGGTTTTGCGACGTCACCGTGTATTTTTCCGACTACAATGTGGAAATGGACATGAAAATATTGCTGGAATCGTTACATTCCGACGCGCCATCGCTGTCCAAAGAGCAAAGCGACCAACTGTTTCAAGCAATTTTGGCTGATTATGCGCACCTCACCACCCAAAAGGAGCGGATGCAAGCCCTAAAAATCGACCCGTTTTATAATGTAGTGCAAGTAAAATACGCCTACGCCATCACCTGCCACAAAGCACAAGGCGGACAATGGAAAAACGTCTTCCTCGACATCTCCTACGTCCCGGAAGACTATCTCGGAGTCGACTTCTACCGCTGGCTCTACACCGCTTTCACACGCCCTACCGAAAAACTTTATTTGGTCAATCCGGCAAAAGATTTATTGGCGTAACGCGGCGGTGGGCACCACATTGTTTTGGTTTATCGCGAAACACAAGTCAAGACCAATTCGTCGCCATCAAACACAGCATACGAAAAATATTTCAGCCAATCGCCCAAAATAAGCATGCGTGCATGTGGGGGGAGTGGCAAATCCAGCATAATATGGCGATGTCCAAAAATCAAATAATCCGTGTTTGGATATTCGTGAAGGTATTTTTTCGCATAAAGCACAAGGTGTTCTTTGTCCTCACCCAAATAAAGAAGCGGATTGTCGCGGTCTTTTATGCGGCTGTGGCGTGCCCACTTATGTGCTAATCCAATTGCCCAATGGGTTGGAAGACAAGCGAACAGGAAGCGACACATCTTGCTGTGAAAAATACGGCGCAGCAACTGAAATGAGGGTGACTCATCGCCCAAGCCGTCGCCATGTGCCAAATAAAATTGTTTGCCACGGATGGTCGTAGTCAGTGGTGTTCGATGAATAATCGCTCCGGTTTCATTGGCGAGGTAGTCGGTCAACCAAATGTCGTGATTACCCGTAAAGTAATGAATTTCAATGCCTTGGTCGTGCAATTCGCCCAATTTTCCGAGAAAGCGCGTGAATCCACGAGGCACCACTTTCTTGTATTCAAACCAAAAATCAAAAATATCGCCCAGCAAATAAATTGCTTCGGCATCCGATTTGATGCTGTCAAGCCAGCGTACAAACCGACGTTCCACCGCCAAAGCCGGTTCAAACAAGCTGGAGCCAAGATGAACGTCCGATGCGAAGTATATTTTTTTCATAAAAATCCCAATTCCAATTTAGCTTCTTCCGACATCAAGCCATGATGCCATTCAGGTTCAAACACGATATTGACGGTCACACTTTTGACTTCCGAAATGGATTCGACTTTCATTTTGACATCCTCCACCAAAAAATCCACTGCCGGACATGCCGGTGCCGTCAGCGTCATAGCGATAGTCACATTCTTGTCGTCGTCCACCTCCACGCCGTAAATCAAGCCCAAATCGTACACATTCACCGGAATTTCCGGGTCATACACCGTCTTCAGCATCTTGACAATTTCCTCTTCCAATGCCAGAAAGTCAGTCGTCATATCCGTTTTTGTAATTTTGTGCAAAGATACGCATTTTTTCTAAAACGGAAGCATCTTCCCCTAAGGCATTCAAGCTTGCCCCTTTTCTATCCCAACCACCAGCTTAGAAATTCGAGGTTGGGGGGGATTTCAAATGAGAATTTGATATTCGACTTAAAATTGCAGATTATTGCATACAATAGCGGCAAACAAACATCGCCCGACAGAAATTGATTTTCTGTCGGGCGATAATCACAGGTATTTTATTGCAACTGTTTTGTCAAATTGTGATTATCAAGCAGCGATCTCATTTGTGTGATGGCAACCTTGTTGAGTTGCAAGAGTCGTTCGCTTTGCGGAAGTCCTTGGCGAATCAACAAAGCATTGATGCTTTCCATATTCGACAGCACCACTAATTGCTCCAAAGTGGAAGTATCACGAATATTTCCGTTGCTGTCAGGGTTTTCTGTGCGCCATTGGGCAGCAGTCTTGCCAAATAAGGCAACATTTAATAAATCTGCCTCATTGGCATAAAGGTAAGAAGCCTACTCTTTCGTCACAATTTCAGGAATAATTTGCTCCTTAATCGCATCGGTGTGAATGCGGTAATTGATTTTGGAAAGCGTGCGTTGAAGGTTCCACTCAGAAGACAGGCGTTTTTGTTCATCTTCTTTCAGGCGTTGAAATTCCTTGATAAGATAAAACTTAAATTCGGGGCTCAGCCACGAAGCAAACTCAAAAGCAATATCCCGATGAGCAAATGTTCTACCGCCATAACGACCGGGTTTAGAGATAATGCCAATGGCATTTGTCTTTTCTATCCATTGTTTAGATGTCAATACAAAGCTGTTATTGCCACTTTCATTTTTAATGTTATCGAAATCGACAACATTAAAAATGGGATTGTTCACTTTTTCCCAAATCCCCATAAATGAAATAGTGTAGCGAGCACTCAGCCATTTAGAAATTACATAACCTGTTGCTTCCGCATTTTTGTACTTTGCCATATCGGTTAAAGATATGTAATCTTCTTTTTGGTGCGAAAGTAAAATTACTTCTGTTCCTTGTACATTGATTGTTTCTTTTGTATTCATAATTTATATTGTTTTTGGCAAAGGTAGCAACTTGATGACTTAATACC
>BNTP01000057.1 GCA_025996695.1 Bacteroidia bacterium
CCATGCGGGTATCGGGTTTTAGAAAAACCTTATCTCCAATTTTTATCCTACCTTCTTTGAAACAAGACTCGACAACAAGCTTTTTGCATTAATCCGAGGGGCTGCCACTTGCCATGAACATTGCAAATAGCACCTCAAAAAATATTTAGCCAACTTGCCTAAAAGTTTGTTTAGATGAAAAATTTAGTGTAAATTTGTGCCGATTTCTAATACTGAAAAAATGAAAACACAAAATAGTCCGCGATTATTGGCGCTCGACGTATTGCGGGGCATTACCATTGCCGGAATGATTATGGTAAACAACCCCGGCAGTTGGGGCAGTATTTATGCGCCATTGAAGCACGCTGAATGGAATGGACTCAGCCCTACTGACCTCGTTTTTCCGTTCTTCATGTTTATTATGGGAATTTCTACCTATATTTCTTTGCGTAAATATAAGTTTGAATGGAGTAAATCGGCTGTGTGGAAAATCTTGAAACGCACGGTTGTGATTTTTGCGATTGGTTTGGGAATTGCTTGGTTTTCTTTGTTTATGCGAACAGGCGATGCCATGCCTTTCGACCGTATCCGAATTTTAGGCGTGATGCAACGTTTGGCGTTAAGCTACGGAGCCACTGCCTTAATAGCTTTGTGCGTCAAGCATAAGCATATTCCTTATCTTATTATTTCTTTGCTGGCGGGTTATTTTCTGATTTTGTTGTTCGGCAACGGCTTTGCTTACAACGAAACCAATGTGCTGGGGATTGTGGACAGGGCTGTGCTGGGTGTCAACCACATCTACAAAGACCACGGCATTGACCCGGAGGGATTGCTCAGTACGATTCCTGCCATTGCTCACGTGCTGTTGGGCTTCTGTGTCGGGCGACTTTTGATGGAAGAAAAAGATATTACGTTAAAGATACAGCAACTTTTTTTGATGGGGACGATTTTGACGTTCAGCGGTTTATTGTTGAACTACGGTTGTCCGATTAATAAAAAAATCTGGTCGCCGACGTTTGTGCTCACAACATGCGGACTGGCATCGAGTTTTTTAGCCTTGCTGGTATATATCATTGATGTGAAAGGAAAGAAATCGTGGAGTCGATTTTTTGAAACCTTTGGCATCAACCCGCTGTTTATGTACGTGCTCGGAGCTGTGTTCAGTATCTTGCTGGGCAATATCAAGGTGATTTGGGCCGGCGAGCCAATTAGCTTGCACGACTTTGCCTACAAGGTTGTTTTACAACCGATTTTCGACAATAACCTCGGCTCATTGATTTTTGCCTTGTTGTTTGTGTCACTCGTGTGGGCGTGTGGCTATGTTTTGTATAAAAAGAAAATTTACGTGAAAATTTAATTCTTAATTCTCAATTCTTAATTTTTAATTGAAATGGTGTTGATTGCGGATAGCGGGTCTACAAAGACCGATTGGTGTGTGGCGGATAGCGGGAAGCAGGTGCAGCGCATCATGACAAAAGGTATCAATCCTTATTTCCAGTCGGAAGAAGAGATTGTGCATGAACTTCAGGCGGCTTTGGTGCCAAAATTGCCAACAACGACTTTTGATGCCGTCTATTACTATGGCACAGGCTGTTTGCCGGAAAAAATTCCGATGATGAAACAGGCATTGAACAGTCAGCTTAAAGCGGCTACGGTTGAGGTCTATTCCGATATGGTGGGTGCTGCTCGCGGCTTGTCGGGACGAAATCCGGGAATCGTTTGCATCATGGGCACAGGCTCTAATTCCTGTTATTATGATGGGAAAGACATCGTGAACAATGTGTCGCCACTTGGATTTATTTTGGGCGATGAGGGCAGCGGTGCTGTGCTGGGTAAGTTGTTGGTGGGCGACCTCCTCAAAAATCAATTACCCGCAGGAATGAAAGAAAAGTTTTTGCAACAGTTCAATCTCACGCCGGGCGATATTATTGAGCGCGTCTATCGGCAGCCTTTTCCGAATCGTTTTTTGGCAAGTCTATCGCCTTTTCTCAATCAAAATATTACCGTGCCGGAAGTGCGTAGCATCGTTTTGAATGCGTTCAGGGCATTTTTGACGCGCAACGTCAAGCAATACGATTACAAAAATAATAAGGTGCATTTCATCGGGTCAATCGCCTATTATTACAAGGACATCTTGGAAGAAGCACTTCGGGATACCGGAATGCAGATAGGCACAATCGTGCAAGTGCCGATGGAAGGATTGGTTGAATATCATAAATCATGAAAAAAACAATTGCACTTACAATCGCAAGCTTGCTGCTTACAGTAAGCAGCTTTGCAGCAACAGGCTCGTGGACTTCCGGCAGTACCACGGTAGTGCTTACTGCCGATAGCACCCTCACCATTAGCGGCACAGGGGCAATGGATAATTATACCTTTGCTAATCGCGCGCCTTGGGTAGTCAGCCACCGCCTTTCTATTAAGACGGTGGTTATCAACAATGGCGTGACAAGCATTGGGGAGTATGCTTTTTTCGGATGCTACGAACTTTCCTCCGTCACCATTCCCAACAGCGTGACGAGTATTGAGGATTATGCTTTTCGCGGTTGCATCGGTCTTACCTCCGCTCCTATTCCCAGTAGCGTGACAAGTATTGGGAAGAGTGCTTTTACCCATTGCATCGGCCTTACCACTGTTAGCATTCCCAGTAGCGTGAAGAGCATTGAGGAGTATACTTTTTACGCTTGCCTCGGTCTTACCTCCGTCACCATTCCCAGCAGCGTGACAAGTATTGGGGAGAATGCTTTTTCCGAATGTAGCGGTCTTACCTCCGTCACCATTCCCAGCAGCGTGGTGAATATTGGGAGTTCTGCTTTTTCCTATTGCCGTGGTCTTACTGCTATCAATGTAGATATCGCCAATACAAAATATAGTTCAATAGAGGGAGTGCTTTACAACCAAAATCATACTGTTTTAATTCAATATCCTGTGGGAACGCAAGGTGCATTTGCCGTTCCCAGCAGCGTGGATAGTATTGGGGATTATGCTTTTGCCTGGTGTATCGGTCTTACCTCCGTTACCATTCCCAGCAGCGTGACAAGCATTGGGAATCAAACTTTTGAACTTTGCCGCGGTCTTACCTCTGTTACCATTCCCAATAGCGTGACAAGTATTGGGTGGGGTGCTTTTGCCGATTGCAGCGGTCTTACCTCCGTCACTTGTCTCGCGACTACGCCGCTACCACTATACGGCTATAATTTTGACACGGTGAGTACCGACACGCTGTATGTACCTGCTACCTCATTAGATGCCTACAAAAACGATAGCGATTGGAACAGTGCGTTTGGCACAATACTTGCTCTTGCGCCGGGCACATCCATAGAACCAGCTGCCGCAACACAGCTCTTCATTTATCCCAACCTCGTCAAAGAAACAGTCACTATCAAAAATGCCTCAGGCAAAACAGTGAGCATTTTCAATACTTTGGGCAAAAAGGTGTTTGAAAACCGGGTGCAGAGCGATATGGAAACAATTGGGGTCGCCAATTGGCAAAAAGGAATTTACATTGTCAGAATATCAGATGCCGGTAAAGTCGTCGGCACCGCGAAGTTGATAAAAGATTGACAGTATCATTCATGAAATACTAAAATCAAACAATGTGCAAAAACCGCATCTTATTTCAATGTGATAAAACCGATTTAGGATACGATTTTTTGCCCTTCTGCCGATAAAACATAGTCAAGATCTGCATATTTCAATCTCCTTTCGATAGATTCTTTTACAAAGGAGTTAAGCGTATTACCGTGAAGTTTCGCCGCAATAGCCGTTCTGCGATGCAAATCAGAATTTATACGGATATTGAACACACCTGTGTAAGATTTTTGTGGATGGGCAATACCTTTCCGTCTGCAAAAATCAATATAACTCTCAACGGCTTCAGAAAAGGCAGACTTTAATTCTTCTACACTCTGCCCCTCAAAAGAAACGACAGAATCTATACCTTCTATCCTACCGATAAACGCTTCATCTTCATCGCTGTATTTTACAGTTGCAATGAAATCTTTGTATTTCAATATATTATTCATAATTTTATATTTATTCGTTTATTTCTATGTTATTTATCACTCCAATTCTTTTTAGAAATTCCAAAATATCTCTCATTTGGTACGGTTTCAATATGTTTTTTGGATGCGGTTTGTGCAAAAGTAACTATTTTTTAGTTACAATGCACAATATTTTCCATTTATTTTTTATATAATCATAGTTAAATTTTCTCAAACGCGTTCACAGCATCACGAGTAAGACCGTCAATCTCTTTCTGTTTTTCCAATATGGCCGAAAAAAACACTTACCTTTGCACTCCATGGAACATAGTATAGATTATTACATGGCAGGAGTATTTGAGGGTTGCCCTGTGGACAATTTTAACATTAGTCGAAAGCAAATTATACGTAATTACCTCACAATCATGAAGAAACTTGTTTTTACTTCACCTCCCAAGCGTCAAGCGTCAAAAGATAATCGCGAAGCTTGCGCGAATGCTTTTTTGCCTGCACATCGGCGATTTGTTTTTCAACTTCCTGGTCGTATGTAGGCGCATCCACATTGCGGATAATGCCTAATGCTACGGGCAATTCGTCGCCGTCCATAAGCGCTAATTTCAGGTGCAAAGTGGGGTCGTCGGTCGTCGCATCGTGCACGAGGACTTGGTCGAGCGTGTAACCACCTTCGCCAATCGTGACGGCTTTCAGATTGAAACCGTCTTGCACAATTCCTTTATTGTTGTCTTTGCCGAAAATCATTTTTTCGCCGTGTTTCAGCGTGATGGTCTTGTCGGCACGCACTTCGCGATTGATGATGGATTCGTTGATGCCGTCGTTGAAAATCACACAATTCAGGATAACTTCCGTCACAGATGCACCTTTGTGCTGTGCAGCGGCTACGAGCACGTCCGGCGCATTTTTGACGTCGGTGTCGATGATGCGGGCAAAAAATCTGCCGCGTGCTCCCAATGCCAATTCTGCCGGACGAAACGGATCTTCCACCGTGCCGTAAGGCGATGATTTGGATACAAACCCGCGTGCCGACGTTGGAGAATATTGCCCTTTCGTCAAGCCGTAGATTTTGTTGTTCATCAGCAGGATATTGAGATCGACATTGCGACGCACGGCATGGATGAAGTGATTCCCTCCGATTGCCAAACAATCACCATCACCGGTTGCCAGCCAAACGGACAATTTCGGATTTGCCACTTTCACACCCGTTGCAATGGCTGCACCGCGTCCGTGAATAGTGTGAAAACCGTAAGTGTTCATATAATAAGGCAAACGCGACGAACAGCCGATACCGGAAATAACGGCAATGTCTTTGGGAGCGATGCCCAATGTAGCCATGGCTTTATGCAGGCTGCTCAACAGGCCATAGTCGCCGCATCCCGGGCACCAGCGCACTAATTGAGAACTTTTAAAATCTTTTGCTTCGTAAGTCATAATATTTTTAGTTGAAAGTTGAAAATTGAAAGTTGAAAATTATGTGGTGAAACAGTTGTCGTAATTTTCAACTTTCAACTTTCAATTATTAATTAATTTTGTAATCTCTTCTACTAAGCGGGCTACGACGAATGGTTGTCCTTTCACGCGATTGAATTGTTCGGGGTTGAAACCTTTGATTTTAGAACGCAGGTAACCGGCAAATTGTCCTGTGTTTTGTTCAACAACCAACACTCTCGGGAATTTTCTCAACACCCATTGCGCATTTTTGGGCAGCGGATTGATATATTTGAAATGCGTGAATGCTACTTTTTTGCCTGCTTTGCGTACCTCGGCAACGGCTTCGGACAAGTGTCCGTAAGTGCCACCCCAGCCTACAACCAACACATCGGCATCTTCATCGCCAATTACTTCCTGAAATGGCAGTTTTTCTGCGATTTTGTCAACTTTAGCTTGACGGATAGCCGTCATTTTTGCGTGATTATCCGGATCGGTAGAGATGGCTCCTGTATGGAAATCGTGTTCCAAACCTCCGTCGCGATGCATGAAACCTTCCGTTCCCGGAATTGCCCAATAACGCACGTCGCTTTCCGCATCGCGGGTATAGGCTTGCCAGCCTTTTGCCAACAAATCCGGAGTCACATAATGAGGTTTAATTTCGGGATATTCGGCTAAATCAGGAATGTGCCAGGCCGATGAGCCGTTAGCTATATAGCCGTCAGTCAACAAGATAACCGGCGTCATGTGTTCCAACGCCAATTTTGCTGCCCAGAAAGCAGCATCAAAGCAATCTGTTGGAGAAATGGCCGCCATCACCACTGCGGGGCTTTCGCCGTTACGCCCGTAAAGGGCTTGCAGCAAGTCGGTTTGTTCACTTTTCGTGGGCATACCGGTGGAAGGGCCGCCGCGTTGAACGTCCACAATCACCAACGGGATTTCAGCCATCACTGCCAAGCCAATCGCTTCACTTTTGAGTGCCAAACCGGGACCGGAAGTGCTGGTTGCTGCGAGGCTGCCTGCAAAAGCGGCTCCGATGGCGGTGCAGATACCGGCAATTTCGTCTTCAGTCTGCATCACCTTGACTCCCAATTCTTTACGAGCCGTTAGCTCATGCATCACATCCGTTGCCGGCGTAATAGGATACGAACCGAGAAAAAGTTGTAAACCGGCTTTTTCGGCAGCAGCAATTAAGCCGTAAGCCGTTGCCTTATTGCCGTTTACGTCAATATAAAAACCCTTTTTTTGCGGTTTGGTTTCAATTCGATAGGTTGAAACAGACGCTTGTATGTTGTGTCCGTAGTTGAAACCCGCTTGCAAGACAGCCAAACTGGCTTTCAAGGCATCCGGTTTCTTTTTGAATTTTTCGGACAGCAGCTTTTCTACAATTTCCAACGGGCGATTAAACAGCCAGCAAACCAATCCGAGCGCAAAGATATTGCGGTTTTTGAGGGCTTGTTTGTTGTCTGCGATGCTTTCCAGAGCGTCTTTACACATCTGAGTGATAGGTGCTGCCACGACTTGCACCGAGCTGAGTCCCAATTCTTTGAATGGATCGTCGGTGTTAAACAATGCTTTTTCCAAGTCGTTTGCCTGAAACGAATCCGTGTCGATGATGACCACCGACGTCGGTTTAATAAATTGCGCATTCACTTTCAATGCGGCCGGATTCATCGCGATAAGTACGTCTGCCTTGTCGCCGGGGGTGTACACATCGCTGGCACCTAACTGCATCTGATAGCCAGAAACGCCGCCCAACGTGCCATGAGGCGCACGAATTTCTGCCGGATAATCGGGAAAAGTGATGATTTGATTGCCTAATTCGGCCGACAGATTGGAAAAAATCGTGCCAACCAACTGCATACCATCGCCGGAGTCGCCGGAAAAGCGGATGACCACGCGATCCAATTCTTTTACCTTAGTTTCTTGTGTCATACAAATATTGTATTATAAAGATTCAATTTTTTTAGTGAAAACAAATTGCAGCAAAGGTACGAAAAATTATGAATTATGAATTATGAATTATGATTTTTTTTGAATTTTCGGGTGTTATTTTTTTTCTATCGCGCGATGTGAAGCAAATCATCATAGACCGCATACATAGAGAGTTCCGTAAGTTTGTTTCCTTGCACTCGCAATGATGCGCCACCTGCAAGCAATTTCTGACTTTGTCCCTATATTTGCGCTCAGGGTGAGTTTGCAGGACTTGCAAAATATAGCACATCAAAAAAGATTTGGCCAATTTTTGGTAAAAAAACTCGCGGAAAGCGCATCAAAATCGGCACAATCACATGTTACTTGACGGTTTTAACAAAACACTCTTCCCAAACCACCCAAAGGATGAACACAATCGTGTAGTAAATGTAGCGAAAAATGCCGTCGTGCAGCGAATCGAAACGTTCGACGTGCCCATTAGTCAGCATCGAGATACTTCCGATGCGAATGACGTTGTAAATCGTGAGCACGATGCAGCCTAACGGGATGTACCACAGTTTGTGGCGATCATATCTTCGTGTCGGGAGGAGGCGGTAAAAAATCATGATTCCACAAAAAATGTACATTTGCTTGAATCCGATGCACCCCCAAATAATGCGAACGCCCGGACCGCCTCCCGGATAATAGAGATGGTTAGAATTGACGACCAAGTCTTGCGTGTTTGGAAATAAATGAATAAACCACGCGGCAGCATTTGTGAGCCATTGACAAACCGTACCAAACCACTGAGGGGTCACATTCTGCCCCAAAACATACATAAATTCACTATCCTGATCGCCATCAATTATCAATTTCCAACTGAAATGAAAAAAGAACAGCAACACCATAAAGTAAATAATACTTTGATACGGAAGCAAAAGTTTTTTTAACCGGTCGATTTGTAACACTATTTTTTCGTTCATTTTTATGTAAATTTAACTGCCAAAGTGCAAAGGTAACGATTTTATTCATACCTTTGTACGTTTTTAGAAAAAAAATGAATCCGATAGCGATACTGAAAAAATATTATCTTGAAGGAAGCGGCCTGTACAATCGCTTGCTTACACATAGTTTGTCGGTGGCAAATAAGGCTGAGGCGATTATGCAGGCACATCCCGAATTGAAAGTGGATGCCAATTTTGTCTACGAGGCTGCTATATTGCACGACATAGGTATTTTTTTGACGAATGCGCCGTCGGTCGACTGCGCAGGCACACAGCCCTATATGCAGCATGGACGTTTGGGTGCCGAATTGCTGCGTCGCGAAGGGTTTGAACGGCATGCTCGCGTGTGTGAACGCCATACAGGTGCAGGGATTTCGTTGCCGGAGGGCGATTTTTTTCCGGAAACAACGGAAGAAAAATTGATTTGTTACGCCGATTGTTTTTATTCAAAAACACATTTGGACGAAGAAAAAACGGTGGAGCAAATTAAAAAATCACTCTCGAAATACGGCGACGATGCGGTGGCGCGTTTCGAGAACATGATATTAGAGTTTAGATATTAGAGTTTAGATATTAGAGTTTAGAGTTTAGATGATGTTGAAGGGTAAGTTGCGATGTTTTTTAGTCGTTTGTGGGGCATTTTTTGCTACGCAAGGCTTTTTTGCGCAAGACAATTTGCAAATGCCAATTAGCGATTTCCAATTAGCGGCGACGGATAGTTTGGCTGCGGATAGTTTGGCGACGGATTCTGTTAAAGTTGCGACGGATTCTGTTAAAACGTCCACGTCGGCTATTGACGCTCCCGTTAAATATACGTCCCAAGATTCGACCGTCATGCTGATGAAAGGCGGCAATCGCATGTTTATGTATGGCAATGCGGTGGTGAACTACACCAATTTGGAGTTGAAAGCGGCAAACATCGTCTTAGACGCTGATAGCAGCATTGTGACCGCGATTACGGGCGTGGATTCTATTGGTCAGGAGTTTGGTTTTCCGACTTTTAAGGAGGGCGACACGCAATACGAATTTCGGAAAGCTCGCTATAATTTCAAATCCAAACGATTGGCAAGCACCGACATTATCACCGAACAAAACGATGGCTACATCACCGCCGGACGTGCTAAAAAGTTGGAACACAACGAGATGTTTATGCAAGGTGGCCGTTTTACGACCTGCGACGAGCACGACCATCCGCATTATTATTTTCAAATGAGCAAGGCGATGGTGGAGCCGGGCAAACGCGTGGTGTTTGGCCCCACTTACCTCGTGATGGAGGACGTTCCGCTGCCTGTGGCGGTGCCTTTTGGCTTTTTTCCGTTTTCCAAAGACTATGCGTCGGGGGTGATTATGCCCACTTATGCCGACGAAATGAAGCGCGGTTTTGCCTTGCGGGACGGGGGCTATTATTTTGCAATCAACGATTATATAGACTTGGCTTTGACGGGCGAAGCGTACACACGTGGCTCATGGGGCATCAATGCCAATGCGAATTACCGCAAACGCTACAAATTTTCGGGTAACTTTTTGGCAAGTTATTTGGTCACAAAAGTAGGCGAAAATGGCGATCCGGATTACAGCAAAACGACGGATATGCGATTGACTTGGAGTCATTCGCAGGATGCAAAGGCAAATCCTTTCGGAACATTCTCTGCCAGCGTCAATTTTTCGACCAGTTCCTACGACCACAACGAGTTAAACTCCTTGATGTCAGGCAATTACACGCAAAACACAAAGGCGTCCAGCGTCAATTACAGCTACCGACCGCCCAATAGTCCTTTTTCATTTAGCGCCAATGCCTCAATCAATCAAATTTCTAGAGACACCACGCTGAGCGTGACTTTCCCGAATTTCACGGCAACGATGCGCGACATTTATCCGTTTCGACGCAAAGAGCAAATTGGGGCGCCTCGCTGGTATGAAAACATCCGTATGAGCTATAGCGGGTCGCTTTCCAACAGTATTTCCAGCGTGAAGGAAAGCCAATTTTTGGAAAAAAACTTGATTAAAGATTGGAAAAATGCCGTGCGCCACAGCATTCCCGTGAGTGCGTCGTTCAATCTTTTCAAAGCCGTCACGATTACGCCCTCCGTCAATTACAACGAGCGTTGGACTTTTAGTCAAATTGATCAATATTATAAGGCTGAAACTCAGCGCATGACACCGGTTGATACGACTTATGGCTTTTATCGCATCTACGATTACAGCGCCAGCGTGAGTGCCAATACCAAGCTCTACGGGATGTATAAATTTTGGGGCATGTTTGGCAAATGGACGGAAAAAACGCAAATCAGGCACGTGCTGACGCCTTCGATTAGTTTCAGCGGTGCGCCCGATTTTTCCCAAGACAAATACGGCTATTATCGGGATGCTATTTTTTTCAACGACCAAAAAAACAAATTGGATACGGTGCGTTATTCGCCCTACGCCCACAATATCTATGGCGTGCCGGGAAAGGGCAGTTCGGGAACCATGAGTTTCAGTTTCGACAACAATTTGGAAATGAAAATCCCGATTGCAGATACCGATTCCATGAAAAAAGTGAGCCTGATTGACAATTTGAATTTTGGCACCAGTTACAATTTCTTAGCCGACTCGCTCAATTGGTCGGATTTGCGTGCTTCCATACGCTTGAAAATCGGTTCTACCAATCTCAGTTTGCAAGGCACGTTTGACATGTATGAATACGATACTAACGGGCGTATAATCAACAATTTACGACTTGGGCGAGGTGGATTTCCCCGTCTGAAATCAACAGGCACCTCGTATTCTTACAGCATCAATAATGCGACGTTTTCCAAATGGTTTAGCAAAAAAGAGAAAGCGCCCGGCAACAAATCG